>JAUQWR010000179.1 GCA_030835065.1 Candidatus Kapaibacterium sp. | reverse complement strand
GATGATAGTAATTTTTACAAATCATTTAAAAATAAAAAAATAAAAATTGATGCTTCTAAAGTTGAATCTTATTTGAAAGCTCCAAAATATAGAGACAAAAAAGAAGAATTAGCAGACAAAGTCGGTGTAGTTACTGGTTTGGCTTGGACCAGCGTAGGTGGTGATATTCTTCCGGTTGAAGTCACTATTATGCCTGGCGCAGAAAAACTAACTCTAACAGGCAAGCTCGGCGAAGTAATGAAAGAGTCTGCCGTGGCTTCTCTCTCTTACATTCGTTCCAACCATAAATCTTTAGGCGTTCCGGAAGATTTCAACAAAAAACGTGAAATTCACATTCACGTGCCCGAAGGAGCTATTCCCAAAGATGGACCTTCTGCAGGAATAACAATGACTATCGCCTTAATATCCGCTGCTACCGGCAAAAAAGTAAAAGGTGATGTAGCCATGACCGGCGAAATTACTCTTCGTGGAAATGTATTGCCTATCGGTGGGCTCAAAGAAAAGCTTCTTGCTGCTAAACGCATGGGAATTAAAAAAGTTCTTGTGCCATTTGAAAACAAAAGAGATGTGATTGATATTGACGAAACTGTAAAATCAAAACTCGAAATTGTTTTTGTCAAGACAATCTCTGAAGCATTACCACATGTTTTTTGCGAAGAAAAGAAATCTCAAGCTCAGATTGTAAAAAAGAAAACTAATTAATATAATAGAAGCCGGCTCATCAGCCGGCTTTAAATTTTGGATAGGGATTTGTTGTTCTAATTTTTTATGAACTTATAAAACTTCTTATTTTCTGCATTATTTATTTTGATATAATAGCAGCCGGATCTTAATTCAGATATATCTACTTTTTGATTTGGGACTGCAGATCTCACTTGCTTTACAATTCTTCCAGTTACATCATAAATATCAAAATCAATAATTTCATTAATATTTTTTAGAATAAAATACTCATCAACCGGATTTGGCAATATCTCACTAGATCTATCATCAGACGATTCTGACGTTTTATTAAGTGCTTTAAGCACAAACATACATTTTCTATCAACAATGGCATTGTTCACAAAGTAATTATCGGCAAATAAAATAGTATTAGTATAAAAGCCCTTAATGTTTCTATTCAAAAATAATTTAATTTTTATGGGATATCCTATCGGAAACTCAAGATTATCATTCAATATTCTACAATCATTACTTTCATTATTTAATTTTAAATACAAAAATTCTTTCTTGCAATTGTCTAATTTTCCGGCTAATTCAATTTCTATTATCGTATCATTTTCAAGCTTTATATCACCCAAATTAATATATTCATTATATTCAATAGGAAGACAAAAATAACAATAAAAAGGGCATGCTATTTCTTTAAAACCATTACCATAGGTAATAAACAAAGTATCGTAGATTTCAGCATTTGATTTAGTTTCTATATATAAATTCATAACAACATTTTCTTGAGGTTTTAATTCGTTTTTAGAATAATTTATCAATATATCTCTTTCATCGTTTGGGCTGAATCTAAATTTTTCAATATTTATTGTCTTATTAGATATATTTTTTACATTAAATTTAAAAACTTTATTATTAACTTGTGTAGTTTCTAAACTAAAATTTGAATTATTGAACACGATTGGATTTATTAGCTGCAATTCATCAGATTCATACGTTATATCTTCAGATTTCACCATTTCGAAAATATCAAGACTTGCACTAACATTTTCTGCAGAATAATCATAATTCACATTATTTATTGAAAACTTGTTATCATTATTTACTACATACATTAATCCATTATTATCAACACTTAAGTCATCTATCCACATAGCAAATGAATAGGGCCTATTATATTTCAAAGACCATAATTCCTCAAATTTTTCATTATATTTACTTATATAAAAACTACCAATTTCTGGTGTAAAATCGGTCAATTTACTTGTAAATTTATTTACTTTATTTATAAAATAAAGATTTGTTTCTTTATCTATATATAATTGTGTATTATAATAGCTATAGTTACTCCAACCCAATTTTTCAAGATTTTCAATAATTCCACTATTATTAAATTTCATCAAAAAACAATATTCCCTGCTCGTAGCATCTAATATCCTATGTTTTCCACAATCAAGTTTTCCTTTTGCAATACCACATATATATAGGTCGTTATCTTTGCTTAAAACTGCGTCATGGTAATCTAATTTTTCATCACAACTATAATATTTATTGTTAATAAGATTTAAATCATTATCGATAACAATATAATTTATACAATATTTATTAGAATTATTTGAATCATCAATTAATTCTTTATCATCATAAGTACATCGACCAAAAGAATTTACAATCAATATATTTTTATTATTGCTTACTGAAAAAAGTTTCCCTTTTTTTACTGCATTTGTTGGATTATTAGATGTACTTAGAGTTTTGAATATGAACTTATCTTCATTCATATTTTTAAACTTTAATAAAACATATGTACTTCCAGATATTTGAATATTTTTTCCTTTAAATTCCAGATTCGAACTACTGCAATTAATCATAAATATTGGGTTGCAATTTATATCAACAGTAAGTTGTGAAGAATTTAAAAAATACAATCCTTCAAATTTATATGAATCTTTTACATTCAAATTCAAGTCGAAATTAACATAGAGCAAGCAATCATTACTGTTTTTACTTTTATATTCAAGATTACCAACCTTTATTCTATCTCTAAAAGTAATTAATAAATGCAATTGATCATTTTTGTCCAAAATATAATCTCTTGGTACTATTTGATTCCCAAAAGTTTCAAGAGGATGTGACATTATTGCATGATTTTTTACCTTATTAAATTTATCAAAAAGTATAATATAAACATATTCATACCTTTTTTCTGGATAAAAGTCAATCACAGGCAAAATTCCATTATTAACACCTACAACATAATAATCACCATTGCTGCAAAACAATGTCTTGTATATTTGAGAATAATTTGAATTGCTACTTATGATTTGTTTATTTTTATATCTAGGGTATATGTTTTTTTCTTGTATATATCTTAATTTAATTTTCTCACTATCGTTTGGACTATAGATTATTAATTTAGAGTCATTGGTACATTTTGTCCCTACCAATCTCCAAGATTCTCCACTATCGTAGCTGGCTTCAACTTTTCCAGAAGATAATTTACAATTTTCCGGCAAAACAACATCTGTTTCAATATTAGCAAAAATTGGACCTTTCATTTCAGTCCATTTTATCTTCTTTTGTCCACTAGCAGAGGCTGCAATAATTATAAAACAAAAAAGGACTATCAACTTTCTCATTTTATTCTCCATATTTTTCCTTAGTGCTATAATATAGACATTATATTTCGCAAAAAAGTTACTACTTATTTTAATTTTTTTTATTAATTTTATCTGTAAATGTTTTCACAAGGAGGATTATTATGAAAAAAATTATGATTACTATCACTGCATTTTCTTTTTTTGCAGTTTCTAGTCTTTTAGCTGCTGATTCGACTCAAAAATCAACTACAATCGATACTTCAAAATCTAAAACTGTCAAAGTATCATCGAAAAAGAAAAAAGTAACAACTGCTAATACTGAAAAACAAGTAGATAAGCTCGTCAATAAAATTGATAAGAACAAAGAAAAAATCAGAGAAGCTGAAAAAGAAATTGCAAATGCTCGAAAAGAAATTGCAAAACTAAAAGCTGAACAAAGAAAAGAAAACAGCAAAAAATATAAAGAGATGAAAAAGCAAGGTAATGACCTTAAATCTCAAAATTCTGAAAAAATTAATAATTTAAAAAATGAAATTCAAAGTCTTAAAAAAGAAATTCAAGAACTTAAATCAATGGTAAAACCAAAAAATGAATAAGTCAACTAAGTTATTTATCGTTTTTATTGCTTTAGTCCTTTCTGCTTTCACTCAAAAAGATGAATTAAAGCAACTAAAAAAAGATATTATCGAAATAGATAAATTCAAGAATTATGAAAAAGTTATTTTGAATAATGAAGAATTTATGATGCAAATGACTGATGGAGGTGGTTCTCTTACTGGCTATTTTAGAGATGGAAAGCTTCTTAAAATTGAAGAAGATATTTTTCTATCTCAGTGTCGAGTCACCAGCCAATATTATTTCAAAGATGGTAAATTATTTTTTGCTGTACGTAGAGGTTTTGACGAATCTACAAAATCTGATAAAAGTAAGCATCTTGATTGGAGTTTCTTCGTTATTTCTGACAAATTTGTCGATGAAAAAGCACTCAATGGTACTGTTTGTACCGGAGAGGCTCCCGACCAATGGTGTCAGAAAATGAAAAAACTCGCTGATGATTATTATTTAAGACTTACAAATTAAATTTTTACGTGCCACAAAAGGCACGTTTTTTTTTATTAATTAGCTAATTTTAGATATATTACTCTTACGGCATAAAATTTGCTAAATTAATTTAAAAATTAATTTTATGGTGTGTTAAAATGTTTGATAGTCCATTGAATAGATTAAAACTTGAGGAAGATATTCCTCATGGCTTTTCCAATAAAAAAGCTAAAGGTGTATTGCCAAACCCTTTGCCTGAGCAAGTGTATCTAAACTTAGGCTGCGGTAAAGACATACGCGAAGGTTTTATCAATATCGATATCTTTAGCGATGACGATAGAGTTGTATTCATGGATATTCGAAAACTCGTTCTAGATGATAATTCTGTTGATATTATTCTTGCTAGCGATGTTTTAGAGCATTTTTCCCATAGAGAAACAATGAATGTGCTTAAAGAATGGATTAGAGTATTAAAGCCTGGTGGTGAAATTATTATTCGTTGTCCTTCACTCAAACTTCAAGCTAAAGCTTATATTTCTGGTGCTTGGAATGCTGATATTGCTTCTTATATGATATTTGGAGGCCAAACTAATCCCGGCGACTATCATTGCGTTGCTTTCGACGAACATAGTATTAGCGCTAAATTAAACTCTTTAGACTGCGAAGTATTAGAAATTAGAGAAGAAGATTATCCCCAAGACAAGGGATTTATTAATCTCAATATGACAATAAAAGCCAGAAAAAAAGAAATTGTTGACGATTTTTATACAAGTTTTAATTCTAATGCACTCGAAAAATCAATTTTTGATTTTTCTGAATTATCTCAAACATCCGACTATTCGGATGTTCAACCTGAAGCATTTGAAGATATTATATATGAACAAATTGATAATGATGATGAAAATGAATTTGATGCTAGTCTTCTAAACGAGATTATCAACTTCAATCATTTTATTGATTCTAAATCAAAACCACAACTTAATATTGTTTGGGAAGGCTCTCAATTTGTCTATCACTCCCTGGCACTTATTAATAGAGAACATTGTAGTAATATTATTGATTCGGCTGCTGCCAATCTTACTATTATACCATACGAAAATGATACTTTTTCTGCTGCAGACAATCCCAAATACCTCAAATTACGAGAGCAGGATATCAGATTCAAATCAGACGTTGATGATGATATAGCAAAACTTCCATATGTATGGATTAGACATCAGTGGCCTCCTAAATCCGATCCACCTAAAGGTGCAAAATGGATTGTAATGCAACCTTGGGAGTATTCTCAAATACCTGTAGATTTTCTTAAAATATTTGAATCATGTTTTGAAGTATGGACTCCATCAAATTACTCCAGAAACTGTTTTATTGAGTCTGGTGTTGATCCAAACAAAATTCAAGTAATTCATAATGGCATCAATCGTGAACTTTTCACTCCTCAAGGTGAAAAAT
>JAUQWR010000178.1 GCA_030835065.1 Candidatus Kapaibacterium sp. | reverse complement strand
ATGCCATGCACCAGATTGCCATCTAATTCGGATGACACCAAATAGACACCATTGCCTGGCAGAATTTTATATATATCTGGAGGGCGAATATTTGCTGTGGGATAACCCAAACCGGCTCCGCGTCCATTGCCATGTGTTACTTTGCCACGTATTCCAAACTTATGTCCAAGCATTTCGTTTGCTTCTTCAATTTTGCTTTCTTCAAGCATCTTTCGAATTTTAGTTGATGAAATTATTATTCCACTTTCAGAATGTGCATCTACTTGCTCCACTTCAAATCCGAGTTGAATACTCAAGGTATTCAATAATTCGCTATTTCCTTCGCGATTCTTGCCAAACATATGGTCGTGACCAATCAAAATTTTCTTAAAGCCGACTTTTTCATACAAAAATTCTTTGATGAATACCTCTGGAGCAGTTTGAGAAAACTCATAAGAAAAAGGGATTACCAATACGTTTTGTATGCCGAATTTTTCGAATAGCTCAATTCGCTCTTTAATAGTAGTAAGCAAGTGAATCCTATGACGGTCTTGTTTTTGCAATACTATTTGTGGGTGAGGATCGATAGTCATAATCACATGACGAGAGCCATCTTTAGAAAGCTCTAATAATCTATCAATTACCAATTGATGTCCTTTATGGACACCATCAAAAGTACCGACGGTGATTATTGAATTTACATCTCTTGATATTTCATCAAAGTCTCTATATACCTGCATAAAATTTCGACCTAAAATTAAGAATTATTATTAACAGTCAGAAATTCAACTAATTCTTGGATTTTGAAGGCGTCATCGGAATTAAAAGTGCCGATAGCAGTCCTTCTTAAAGATTTTAGATACGCACCTACACTCAATTTATTGCCTATATCTCTTGCTAAGCTTCTAATATAAGTGCCTTTCGAACATCTAATATCTAGTTCTACATAAGGCAGATTGACCGAAAGTATATTAATATCATAAATATTGACAATAGAAGGCTTCAATTCGATTTCAATATTTTTGCGAGCGAGTTCATACAATCGCCTGCCATTGACTTTTTTTGCCGAAAACATAGGTGGAATTTGGCTGATTTCGCCTTTAAATCTTATTACTGCATTTTCGATTTCAGATATACTAATATGATCGACAGAGCAAATATTTTCTTCATCAAATTCTGCATCATCGGTCTTGGTAGTAGCACCTAATCTTATTAGCGCAGTATATCTTTTTTCCTGGGCTTGATATGTTTCAATTGATTTAGTGGCTTTGCCAAAGCATAAAATTAAAAGGCCGGTAGCAAGCGGATCTAATGTTCCGGCATGACCGACTTTTTTAATTTTCGCAAGTGAACGCAATTTGGCAACTACATCGAAGGAAGTCCAATCAACATCTTTATCAATCAAGGCTACTCCGCCTTCTTGCTCGACAAGTGATTTCCATTCGTCGAAAGATTGAATATTATGTTTTGTGAGAAGCATTTATTCGTCGTTGTCCTTTTGATCTGATTTGACAGAATCAAGGAGCTTTTGAATGTGGTCCATCTGGTCTAGTGTGTCGTCGATAAAAAATCGAAGATCGGGAGTATTTCGCAACCTAACAGCCTGACCAACAATATATCTCAATTCACTTTTATTTTCGCCGAGTATATCAATAAATTCCATTGGAGAGAAATTTTTACCATAAAGGCTGATATAGACTTTTGCAATTTGCAAATCTTTAGATAGCCGGACTGCAGTAACTGTTGCTAGTCCGGCTGAATTTTCTCTTGCAATTTCATTTATCGGATTAGAAAGCGCTCTTTTGACAACGCTTGCTACTTTTTCTGCTCTTATAGACATATTATTTAAAAGTTCTTTTTATTTCAACAACTTTATAAGCTTGAATAATGTCATTTTCTTCGAAATCATTAAATCCTTCGAGCTGAATACCGCATTCATATCCTTGGTCGATTTCTTTAACGTCGTCTTTACTGCGTTTTAACGAATGGATTGAACCCGAGAATACTGGCAGACCATTGCGCAATACTCTGATTTTATCGTTTCTATTTACTTTTCCGTTTAGCACATAGCAACCTGCAATCGAACCAAGTCTGCTAATTTTGAATACTTTACGTACTTCAATTTCGCCTACAACTTCTTCTTTAAGTTCAGGTTTTAATAAGCCTTCGAGAGCCAATTGAATTTCGTTAATACAGTCGTAAATAATATCATATTGTCTGATATCGACATGCTCAGTTTCTGCAATTTTTCTTGCTGAGTTGGTTGGAGACACATTGAAACCAATTACAACAGCACTAGAAGCAGCAGCAAGCATAACATCGGACTCACTAATAGCACCAACGCCTTTATGAAGTATGTTTACTCTAACTTCCTCTCTCGAAAGTTTTAGCAATGAGTCGCTAATAGCTTCCACAGAGCCATTCACGTCGCCTTTAATAACAAGATATAAGTCTTGGACGCCGCCAATTTGGATTTGTGCAGAAATTTCGTCGAGAGTAACGTGGCGCACTTGGCGCAAGTCTTGTTCTCTACGCAATTGTTTTCTTTCGTTGGATATAGATCTAGCTTCTACATCATTGTGTGTTACAAAGAAAGTATCGCCGGCAGATGGCAAACCATCGAAACCAATAACTCTGACAGGGAATGATGGTCCTGCTTCGTCAACTTTATTGCCTCTTTCGTCGAACATATTTCTAACCTTACCGGAATGAATTCCAGCAACAAAAGGATCGCCGATAGATAGTGTACCTTTTTGGACGATAATTGTAGCAACCGGACCTAAACCTTTACTCATATTAGATTCGATAACAGCACCACGGGCTTTTCTATCCGGATTAGCTTTTAGATCTAATAAATCAGCTTCAAGCAAGATTTTTTCCAAAAGTAATTCAATATTAAGACCTTTTTTAGCAGAAATTTCAACAGATTGGTTTTTGCCACCCCATTCTTCTACTAAAATGCCATAATCAGTCAATTGTTGTTTGATACGATCAGGATTAGCATCAGGCTTGTCAATTTTATTGATAGCTACAACAATTGGAACATTAGCAGCTTTAGCATGGCTTATAGCTTCAATTGTTTGAGGCATCACAGAATCGTCTGCAGCAACAACAAGAACAACAATATCAGTAATTTGAGCACCGCGGGCACGCATAGCAGTAAATGCTTCGTGACCAGGAGTATCTAAGAAAGTAATAGATCTGCCATCTGGCATTTCAACTCTATAAGCACCGATATGCTGAGTAATACCACCGGCTTCGCCAGATACAACATTAGAATTTCTAATATAATCGAGCAAAGAAGTCTTACCATGGTCAACGTGACCCATGATAGTAACAATAGGAGGTCTTGATTCTAAAGTTTCAACCGGATCTTCTTCATCTTCGATTACCTGAGATTTTTGCTCATCGATAAATTCGATTTCAAAACCATAGTCATCAGCGATAAGAATAATAGTATCTTTATCTAATCTTTGATTGATAGTAACCATCAAACCTAAAGACATACATTTGAGAATAATTTCATTAGCACTTATTCCCATAAGATTAGCTATATCGCTGGTAGTAACGTATTCAGTAAGTTTAAGAACATGAGATTCTTTCTCGAGCTCTTCCTGATAGCGTAATTCTTTTTCTTCGCGTTCAGCTTTTTTCTTTTGGCGCATTTTAGCACGTTGAGAAGCACCGCTAAATTCCATACCAGCAAGAGTCTGACGAATAGCTTTATCGACTTCTTCTTGGCTTATTTGCTCGCGAATAGATTTCTTACGTTTTTTACGTTTTTTCTCGTCTTTTTTATCTTTTTCCTTAGCTTTTAAAGGATTTTTATCTTCTACAGGAGCAACTTCGATTTCTCTTTCTTTGCCCTTGATTTTTTTCTTTTTATTTTTTTGGCTATCGGCAGATTCGACTTCGTCAGTACGAGGACGTTTGTCTTTTTTCTTATTCGATTTAATTTTTTCGATTTTAGCTCTTTCGATATTAGCAGCAGAGTCTGATACCAAGTCGATTTTACCTACAATAGTAAGGCCTTTGAGCTGAGGAGCTTCGCCAGGAGCAACTTCGATAAGTTTTTTCTTTTTCTTTTTACGTTTGTCCCTGCGCACTTCTCTTTCTTTAGAAGCTTCTTTAGAAGGATCTTCTTCTTCATCTTCAGCAATTTCATCGATAATAGGTAAGTCTTTAATCTTAGCCGGATCGATAATACTTGGTTCTTCTATAAGAATTTCAGTATCGCCTTTGAAAAGCTCATCTTTGCTAATTACAATAACCTGATCTTGATCTTCGATAACGATCGTAGGTTCGGGTTTTGGAGCTTTTTTAATTTCATGTTTTTGTTCTGAATCTACATGAGGAGTCTCGATAGCTTCAATTTTAGTTTCCACAGTAGCTTCAGTTTCTACATGAACATGCTCGATGACAGGTTCAGTATCATCATGAACTGGTTCATGATGATGAACTAAATCAGGATGGATAGGTGGTTCTTCGATAACGTTAGCCACAGATTCGACAAAGTGTTTATTATCGACAGCACGAGTAGAATCGTGTTCCATACCATGTTCGTGAGAAGGATCATCTGAAGGTTTTCTAAATTTATTTTCAGGACCTTTTCTGATTTCCTTATGTTTTTGAATTTTTTCACGAACTTTATCGGCAGCTTTCTTTTCTCGTTTAAATTTTTCATAAACGAGATCAGCCATCTCTTCCGATAAAATAGCTGTCGGTTTATTGTCAATACTGAAGCCTTTGCTATGAAGATACTCAACAATAGTATCTTTCCCAATATTAATTTCGGAAGCGATTTTAATTAATCTTATTTTTTCTGTACCAGCCATAAACCCAATTTTATATATTATAAAATAATATTTTTCTTCATTTTAGCGATTCGATAGAGAATTTCATCATGTTCTTCTTCATCGAATTCTGTAAGCATGATTTTGCGCAACTCAAGAACAAAATCAGGAGTAAGAGTAGAAATTTTTTCGATAAGATATTCAGGATCATTATCTAAAAATTCTCTAGCAGTATTGACGTTTAATTGTTTAAGTTGTTCGATCAACTCATCGCCCAATTCTTGTGAAAATTCGACGAGGTCAATATCTTCGCCGCCTTCTTTGAGCAATTTGATTGAGTAGCCTGTCAATTTTGAAGCAAGCCTCACATTCTGACCGTTTTTGCCAATCGCCAAGGATACTTGATCGTCTGGAACAATAACAGTAGCCGAATGAGTATCGAAAGAAATAGCAATATCTCTTACTTTAGCAGGAGACAAAGCACGCATAATATAAACTTGTGGTTCTTCCGAATATTCGATCAGATCGATATTTTCATTATTTAATTCTCTAACGATTGAATGGATACGAATACCTTTCATACCAACACAAGCACCAACAGGATCAACTCTATCATCGTAGCTCATAACAGCAACTTTAGCTCTTTCGCCGGGATCTCTGGCAATACCTTTAATTTGAATAATTCCATCATAAATTTCAGGAATTTCAATTTCAAAAAGGCGAGCAAGGAAATCGTCTGAAGCACGAGATAGAATAATTTCTGGCTGTCCGCCAAGTCCACTACGTTTTACTTCTTTGACTAAAGCTTTAATAGTCTGGTTTTTCTTGTATCTATATGGTTCGTTAGGAATTTGCTCTTCGCGAGGCAATCTCATTTCTACTTTATTATGAAGAACAAGAATATCGTGGCGGCGCACCTGATAGATTTCGCCAACGATTATTTCGCCTGCTTTTGTAGCATATTCGTTATATACATTATCTTTTTCAACTTCGCGTATTCTTTGATTAAGATTTTGGGAAGCTAATGTAATTAATCTTCTGCCAAAACTATCGGATATATTATCGAGTGTTATTTCTTCGATAAATTCTTCACCAATTTCCAATTTGTCGTCGCTATATAATTCAGCTTCTTCGAGGGAAATTTGTGTAACAGGATCTTCAACCACTTCAACAACTTCGCGTGTCAAATAAATTTCGACATCGCCTTTGTCCATATTGACAATAATTTCGAAATTGGCGTCAGTACCATACTTTTTGCGTACAATCATTGAAAGGGTTTCTTCAACAATACCCTGAAGCAAATCTCTATCGATATTTTTAGATTTTGCCATCTCAGCGAATGCATCGATAATAGATTTCTTGTCAATTTTATGTTTTACTTTACGGCGAGCCATAACATTTACCGATAGTTATAGTTTTAAAATATTTTGTTCACTTTTTAGTTTATGTCTCAAAATTTTAATATATATAAAAAAATGGGCTATCGAGCCCATCCCGTTATGAGATATGCAAAATTACAAACTTTTTTCTAATATTGAAAGAAAAATTTCAATATTTACAATGAATATCAATGATTAAAGAATAGTTTCGGAGATTTTATGGCTTTTAATGCATCTGATTTTTTCTTGTTAGAAGAATTTCTCAGTCAGGAAGAAAAATTGATTAGAGATTCGGTTGCTGAATTTGTTGATGACAAGGTAATCCCTATAATTGAAAAACATTATAGAGATGGAAGCTTCCCTGAAGAGCTGATTCCTCAGATGGCTGAATTAGGTCTTTTTGGGATTACAATTCCAGAGCAATATGGAGGCGCCGGTGCTAATTATACTTCTTATGGCTTAGCTATGCAAGAATTGGAAAGAGGTGATTCGGCAATTCGTTCTTTTGCTTCTGTTCAGAACTCCTTAGTAATGTTTCCCATTTATAAATATGCTTCTGAAGAGTTGAAAAATAAATGGCTTCCTTTGCTCGCTCAAGGCAAAGCTATTGGCTGCTTTGGGCTCACTGAACCCGATTTTGGATCAAATCCATCTGGAATGATTACTAATGCTAAAAAGATTGACGGTGGATTTCTGCTTAATGGTGCTAAAATGTGGATTACAAATGGCTCTGTAGCAGACATTGCTGTAGTTTGGGCAAAATATGAAGGTGAAGTGCATGGCTTTATTGTCGAAAAGGGAATGAAAGGTTTTAGCGCTCCTTTGATGAAAGGTAAACATTCTCTTCGAGCTTCTGTTACTTCCGAATTAGTATTTCAGGATTGTGAAGTGCCGGAGTCTAACGTGTTGCAAGTAAAAGGGCTTCGTGGTCCTCTTAGTTGCCTTAGTCAAGCACGTTATGGTATTGCATGGGGTGTGATTGGAGCAGCTCTTGGTGTTTATCATTCATCTTTGGAATATGCAAAGTCTAGAATTCAATTTGGTCGACCTATCGCTGGTTTTCAGATTACTCAGGAAAAATTAGTTAAGATGTTTAATGAGATTACTAAAGCTCAATTAGTTAATCATCGTTTAGGAAGATTGATGGATGAAGGTAGAGCTCGCCCTCAGCATGTTTCTTTTGCAAAACGTAATAATTGCGAAATTGCTCTTGATTGTGCTCGAGTAGCCCGCGAAATTCATGGAGCTAATGGTATTTTGGACGAATATCCGATTATGCGTCATAGTGCTAATCTGGAATCAGTCAAAACTTATGAAGGTACCCACGAAATTCATACTCTTATTTTAGGGCATGAAATTACCGGTATTCCTGCTTATGAATAGAATAGTGTAATTTGTTGAAAAATAAAATAAATTAACATGGATATTGAAGAGCTGAGACGGATCTGTTTATCATTAAAAGCATGTACAGAAGATTTTCCATTTGATGAAACCACATTATGTTTCAGAGTGGGAAATAAAATTTTTGCTATTACTGATACTGAGAATATTCCTCTAAGGGTAAACCTTAAATGCGATCCTGAAAGAGCAATTGAGCTACGCGAATTGCATGAAGAAATCGTTCCAGGATATCATTGCAATAAAAAGCACTGGAATACGATATATTTGAATGGAAATTTGGATAAAAAATTGATTGTTGATTTGATTCAACATTCTTATAACTTAATTTTCAATTCATTAGCAAAAAAGATAAAAGTAAGTATATAAA
>JAUQWR010000177.1 GCA_030835065.1 Candidatus Kapaibacterium sp. | reverse complement strand
AAATATCCTGAAGGATATCTGGTGAGAAGCACGAATCGAATTTTTACAATTAATAGTAATTTTGTGGAAACCAATACATTTAATTATGATTCAGAAAAATATTTTATTAAAAACACTAATTATTCTCCTGGTGGATATTTGTATTTAAGAATAGGTAACACATATTCAATGACTTATTATAAAGATAAGTTTGTAATTTTAGGAGATTCTTCAAGACTTTTTATAATAGATAAGGATTTTAAACAATCTTCTGAATTTGATATAAGTAAATTGAACATAAGCAGAAAAATAGATACTACATGCCATTTATTTGCAGACGATGAATATTTATATTTCGGTGTAGCACCAATAAATGAAGATATAAAATATAGTATTTATAAAACAAATAATTTTGAAACAGTTAGCAAATTAATTGATATAGATAAGGTATTTAGTGAATTTAGAATAATCGGAAAAACAAAGTATTTAATAGAAAGTGATGGAAATCAGGGGCATAAGGTATATGAAGTGAAATCAGATGGCTCATTGATTGAAAAATTTAATTATACGGATAATTCATTTTCATATAAACCGGCCGATGATGAAAAATATTATTACATACAGTATCCCAATGATTATTATATAGATGAAACAAGATTTATTAAAGTAGGAGGAAAATGTCATTTGGGAATAAATTATAAGAATAGTAATAAATTAAGTTTTCTATCTGATATGTCGAGAAGAGTAGTTAGAAGCAGTACTGAAAGGATAAATGATTCGACATATCTTTTTTTTGGGGGACATGTTGATGGTATAATTTATTCAGATATATATATAAGTCGAGATTCAGGTGTAACAATTGCACCATTATTCAATAAAAGTGAGGATCCTATATTCCAATCCTATATTTCATATTATTATAACAATGCTTTTTATCATAAAAAGAAAAAATTATTGTATATGTTTGGTGGCGATAAGAAATATAATTATCCTGAATATGTTCCTTGCTTTGAAATAAATCCTGAAACATTGGAGATAAAGAAAAAAGATATAGATATAAGGAGTAATTATATATTCAATTTAGCAATGTATGGAGTTCCGATTACAGAGCCAAAAGAAAAAGGAGTAGAAAAATATTTATTTACAATGAATTGTTCCGGTTTTAGTTCACCAGCATTTGAATTTTATATTTTGGATAGTGATTTAAAAGTAACAAAAAAGATAGATGTAAAAGGTAAATTTGTTAAACATAGTATTATGATAAATGATAGTACATATTATGTGTTGTACTGGACTGAAACATCAAGAAAAGGTTTAGCATTTTCAAAGGATTATTGCAAGACATGGCAGGATATAGTAAGATTTGATTCTTTGCCCTATGGAAGAATTGAATATGCAAAAGATGTAAGAATTAATGGTAAGGATTATTGTTATTTTGCCTATAGAAACGATTCAACAGATAGAATGACATTATATTGTTTGGAACTAGAAACAGGAAAAATAAAATCAAAATTTCTTAAGTCTAAAAAAAGGATCGGTGCAGATTATGATGAAAACACAATTTATCTGACAATAAATGATCAAGTATATCTAATAAAAGATCCAATGAATGAAGAAACAATGGATTCAATTAGTATAGATAAAGGTGCATCGATCGAACATTTAAGGAAAATGGGAGATTACTTTTATGGACGAATTTCAAATCCAAGATTTGTACATGAAAAAAATTATGGTGAAGAACAGGGAATTATCGGCTACATTAGTAATAATTACTGGATAAAATTAAGTGCTGGCAGGCCTGAACCAATAGCTTATGCAAATTCAATAGATTTTGGAAAGCGCAGCATTAAGCATCAGGAAGCAGTACGAGGCAAAATAACAGTAAAAAATGCTTCAAATACAGAAATATTGAAAATATATGGATATTCTACAGCAAGTGATTTTAAAATAAATTTACCGGCAGATTTATGGAAAACCGGACTCACAATAGGAGCTGGCGAGAGCTACGAGTTTGAAGTTGAATTTTTCCCGAAAGAAGAGCGAGTCTATACAGATACAATACAATTATTTGGAAATGTATATGAAGGATCATTAAAATTCAGTTTGAATGGCGAAGGAGTAAATATAGGCAGCACAAACGAACCTGATTATATCTATGTAGACAAACCCTACCCAATACCGGCAAAAAACATAGTGAATATTCCTGTATATTGGGATGTAAACAAAGAGTATGATGCTTCATTAGTAAGTGTATATGATGTATCGGGCAGAGAAATAGACATAAGAGACAGGCTAGGATTTGAGCGTCTGAGTCAGTATCATGGCTTGATAAAGTGGAATTGCGAAGGTTCAGACAAAGGTTTGTATCTGATAAAGATACGTCACGGAAGCGAGACGAGGATAAGCAAAGTGATAATAAGTGAATAAAAAAAT
>JAUQWR010000003.1 GCA_030835065.1 Candidatus Kapaibacterium sp. | reverse complement strand
CTAATTTGGCACTCTTAACAAATTGAAGGAGCTCTTTAAAATTATCTTCAGTTTCAGTTGGAAATCCGGTAATAAAAGTACTTCTAAGAGTAATATTTGGGACATTAGCTCTAATTTCAGAAATCAAATCTTTAATTTTCTGACCATTAATACCACGCCCCATATCTTTAAGCACAGAATCTGAGATGTGTTGGAGAGGCATATCAAGGTATTTGCATACGTTTTGTCTATCTGCCATTACTTCAATCAAGTCCATTGGAAATCCAACAGGATAAGTATATAATACTCTTACCCAATCAAATTTAATATCACTAATTCTTTCGATTAATTCAGGCAATCTGGATTTGCCATAAATATCTTTGCCCCAATAAGTAGTATCTTGAGCAATAATATTAATTTCTTTGACACCTCTATCATATAGGTTTTTAGCTTCAGACAAAATATCACTCATTTCGCGAGACTTATATTTTCCTTTAATCAGTGGAATAGCACAAAAGGCACATCCATGATTACAGCCTTCACCAATTTTCAGATAAGCAGTATAGAAAGGAGTAATCAACTCTCTTTCTGCACCATAAAGCACTTTGCCTTTTAGAGCACGAATAATATCAGTATAAGATCCAACTCCGAAGAAAAAATCAATATCTTTAATATTTGCTTTCAAGTCGTCTAAATATCTCTGAGCGAAGCATCCAAACACAATTACTTTTTTGAGTTTTCCCTGCGATTTCAATCTACCGGCTTGAACAATTAAGTTCATACTTTCTTCTTTAGCATCGCGAACAAAACCGCATGTATTAATAATCCAAGAATCAGCTTCTTCGTGATTTAAAGTATAATCGAAATTATTCTTTTTGAGCAAGCCAATTAATTGTTCAGAATCCACCACATTCTTGCTGCAACCGAGAGTGAGCACAGCTATTTTTGATTTATTAAAATCATTCATTATCTATTTCCCGAAATTTCTTATATATTCCAAAATCTTAAGAGCACAATTGTCCTTGCTCATTCTGTCGTATTTCACTTCTTGGTCTTTGCTTAGAATTGTGATTGTATTATCCTCGCCGGCAAATCCGCTGCCAGGCTTATTCGCTGAATTGACAACAATCATATCGCAATTCTTTTGTTCTAATTTTTTTCTTCCATATTCCAACTCATTCTCGGATTCGAGAGCAAATCCAACCACAATCTGGTTTGATTTTTTTCTTTCGCCTAATTCTTTTAGAATATCTTTAGTCGGCTTCAATTCAAGAACTAAAGCTTCGCCTTGCTCAGATTTTTTAATTTTACCTGCTTGTGGATATGCAGGAGTATAATCAGCAACGGCAGCACTCATTATAGCAATATCTGAATCGATAAATTCATTGACAGCTACATTATACATATCTTCTGCACTAATCACATTGATAGTTTTAACACGTTCGGGAGGATTTATGCTTACAGGACCACTAATTAAAACTACTTCAGCGCCTGCATTTCGTGCAGCCTTAGCCAAAGCATAGCCCATTTTGCCACTTGAATAATTAGCAATAAATCTGACACCATCAATATTTTCGCGAGTAGGACCAGCTGTAATAACAACTTTTTTACTACTCAAAAACTTATCTGAATCTTTAACATTCATTTGAGATTTCAATTTTTGAAGCTCCATCTCAGCATTCCATTTATCTTTATCAATCGAATCCTGAAGAGTTTCTTTAGGGCTGGCAAAAGCATCAACTGGTTTTTCTTTAGCTTTATTATCTAAACAATCGATAATATTATCAATCAAAACCGGTATATCAGGAAGCCTGCCAGGTCCAACCAATCCGCTTGCTAATTCACCGGATTCTGGCATAATAATTTTGGCACCATAAGATTTCAAAATTTCAACATTTCTTTGAGTTGCCGGATGATCCCACATCGTAAAATCCATTGCCGGTGCAATCAGAAGAGGAATATTTCGAGGCATAGCGGTTGCAACACAAGCC
This sequence comes from Candidatus Kapaibacterium sp., assembly GCA_030835065.1. GTDB lineage: Bacteria > Bacteroidota > Ignavibacteria > Kapaibacteriales > UBA2268 > JAUQWR01. Next base: position 3,968 of record JAUQWR010000003.1, on the reverse strand, counting down.
AATGCTGTATCGCAATTGCCTTGAGCTAGTTTTGATAAAGTCGTAGCAGAAGCAGGAGCAATAATCATCAAATCTGCCCAATGGGCTAATTGCACATGCCAGGCACCGCCATTCTGAAGATTTTCATCGAACATTTCCATCGCAACAGGATTCTTACTTACACTGGTCAATGCTATTGGAGCTACAAATTTTGCGGCAGAAGGAGTCATCACAACATTTACATGAGCACCTGCTTTGATTAATTCTCTTACCAACAATGGAGATTTATAGGCTGCTATCGATCCCGATACACCCACTATGATTCTTTTATTCTTCAACTTATCCATTTATTTCCCAAACCTATTTTAATCTATTGCAATATAATATATTTAATTTATTTTAAATAAATTTTTTTAATTTAATTTATTAAATACTTTCTTTGCGAAACATGCCATTTCCACATTATGTACTCGAATAATATCGGGCATATTATCATTAGCCATCATTGTATGAATAAGCATTGTGGTTGCATCTCTATCACCCAAATCTTGAGATGCAATTAGCTCTGTTAGAAATCTTTTTCTCGATATTCCAAGCAAAATCGGACAATTTAAAGCTCTAAATCTATTTAGATTTTTTAGTAATTCCCAATTGTGTTCGAATGTCTTGCCAAAACCAATACCTACATCGATAATCAAATTATGTGCAGCTCTTGATTTTGCATATTCTATCTTGTTTTCCAGCCATTTATAAACATCTTCTACTACATTTTCATATTCTGGATTGTTTTGCATAGTGCGAGGCACACCTTGAATATGCATTAACACAAGCTTTCGATTAAACTCTGCAGCAAGATCGGCAAGTCTGGTGTCAAATTCTAATCCGCTAATATCATTAATAATCTCAGCCCCCAGATCTAATGCATTTTTGGCAACTTCATATTTTGTGGTATCAATTGATATTTCGAGATCAGGAAATTCTTTTAATGCAGACTCAATCACCGGCATAGTACGATCAAGCTCTTCCTGCACAGGCACATCTTCTGCACCCGGACGAGTAGATTCGCCACCAATGTCGATAATATCAACTCCTAACTCAAGCATTTTCCTGATTGAGCTTAAAGCATCATCTAAACTTAAATTCTTTGCTCCATCCGAAAATGAATCCGGTGTAGTATTTATAATACCCATAATTTTTGGGAAACTTCTCATTTTTTTCTCACGCAAAACAGTTATAAATTTGCAATTTTCAAATCTTAAATTAATAAATTTATGAAACATTTAATAATTGATGCTTTAAATCTAATACATAAATCAAGCTTATACAAAAGCAAATTAAGCCAGGGAATTGATATTGCCCTGATGTCACTTATAGAAGATATAAAATCCTACATCAACATACATAGTTCTTTCAAGGCTACTATTGTGGTTGATGGAAGAGAATTTGATAATGTTTCATCTGCTCATCCAAAGATTACACTCGTATATTCCGGCACTAAAGTTAATGCAGATTTGATAATAAAAAAGTTAATAGACTCTACTACAAACAAAAAGCTTTTACAAATCATATCATCAGATACTGAAGTATATAATTATGGAAAATTCAATTCATGTGATTCTATCAGCTCAGAAGAATTTCTAACAAAACTCAACCCAAAGAAAAGCATAATCACAACAAGTAATAAGTCGACAAAATCTGGCACAAAAGAGAAGCCTAACAGACCAAGTAGAAAAGAGATAGACGAATTTTTAAATCTATTCGGCGAGTAGCATCACTTCTTATTCATCTTCGATTCACTTAACCTTTCAAAATTGAAAGATATTTCAATTTTGAAAGCCAAATTTGATTATACTTCTAATCCGCTTCCAGGCCCAAATTCCGGTCGATATTTTTATTTCTTTATTCTACAATAACTTAGAAACTCATTCTTCGATAAAAATTAATATGGTATGACTATTGTAATTGTACAATAGAATTTATTATTCGGGTTATTGGTGCAAAATGAATATTCTATTATTAGATGATGATGAACTAACTTTGGAAATTTTCCGAAGTGCTCTTATGCTCAACGGATTTTCTTGTACACCATACAAGGATAGTTCATTAGCATTAGATGAATACGAACAGGATAAATACGATTTGATTATTTGCGATTATTTCATGCCATTTCTGAATGGAATTGAGTTTGCTCAAAGCATATTCAACAAAAATCCTGAAGCAAAAATCATCATGTATTCTGCTCATTCAGACAAGCGATTAGTCCAAAAGGCTATCGACTCTGGCGTCTATGATTTCTTAGACAAACCGATAAATTGGGCAAAAATAATGGATACTTTGAATCATTTGAAGAACAATAATTAGGGCAATATGAGTAAAATCTTAGTCATTGAGGATGATTTTAATATACGGGATAATATTGAAGAGCTGCTTTTGATTTCCGGATATGACGTTATTACCGCCGATGGAGGAAAAATCGGCGTCGATAAAGCTATTAATGAAAATCCCGATTTAATTATTTGCGACATAATGATGCCAGACATGAATGGTTATGATGTTATTAAAGCAATTCGCGAAACAGATAATTCTTTGATGACACCTTTCCTCTTTCTTACTGCCAAGACTTCGACCGAAGATAGAGACAAAGGCATGACCTTGGGCGCCGATGATTATATTTTCAAACCATATAGAAATGAACAATTACTAGCTGCTGTTGAATCAAAATTAGTAAAATATTCTAAGCTAAGAAATAAATTCAATTCTGAGGTTGATACTTTACGCTCCAAAATTGCTTTATCATTACCTCATGAGTTCCGAACTCCTCTGAATGGCATTTTTGGATTCCTTCAGATCCTTAAAAACGAATATAATTCGCTAAACGATGAAGAAAGGGTAATTATGATTGATTATGCTTTCGATTCTGCCAAACGCTTGAATGTATTGATTACGAATTTTATTTATTATGCCAATCTGCTTTGGGAAGAAGGAAATACAAAAAAAAGCAGCTTTATACCTGTTTCCAATATAAAACCTATTATCGAAGAATGTGCTTTTAGTATAGCAGAAAAATACAATCGCAATTCCGATCTAGATATTAATGCTATCTCTTCAGATATTTTTATCAAGCAAGAAGATGCTTTCAAATTAGCAAGTGAATTAATTGACAATGCTTTCAAATTTTCAAAGCAATATTCCAAAGTATTAATTGATACAAGTATCAATCATAAAAACGAATACGTTTTGAAAATTACTAATTTTGGAAATGGTATGTCTGAATCTCAAATTCATTCTATTGGTATTTTTAATCAGTTCAACCGAGATATTAATGAACAACAAGGTATCGGATTAGGCTTGGCTATTTCAAAGAAAATATGCGAACTCTATGGCGGTACTTTCAGAATAGATTCTGTTTTGAATGATTATTTGTCTGTTATTGTGACTTTTGTAGTAAAAAATTGATTTAAGTGATTGAAATGATGAATCTTGAAAATGAACAAATTGCTTTGGAAGCTGATACATCACTTAGCTGTAATTATATCTACAGTAATGTATTTAGAAATTCTAATTCTGCTATCGCTTTAGTTGACGAAAAACTTCAGATTATTGATTGCTCTGTGTCTTTTGCTTCTATTTTTAAATCGAATCCTGATCTGCTTGTCGGGTCTTCATTTAATAATTTAGATCAGCAATTTGAAATTGAAAATCTAAAATCGATAATCGATTCTTTAGATATTATTTCTACAAAGTATTTTTCAAGATTTATTGATATCAATAACGACTCATACTCTGCAAATTTCAGACTAATCAACGAATTTCCTGTCAAAGTAATTGAAATTACTTTAAAACAAGATTCGCTTTTAATCAATTTATCTAACAAGCTCGAAGAAGCCATTGCTATCAATAAAGATTTATCTTTAAATTATATTCACAAACACAATGAATTAAATACTCTTAAAAATAGATATAACAAAATTTTAGATAATATTCCAGAT
>JAUQWR010000176.1 GCA_030835065.1 Candidatus Kapaibacterium sp. | reverse complement strand
AAAACTGGTTTCACTTATTTACCCCCAATATTTGCGATATAAGTCTATGACGATTATATACTTAACATATTTCAAACTGTGGATAATTTTATTTTGTGATTTCTCAAAAAAAAAGAGGTTGCCCTTTTGAGACAACCCCTTCTTGTTTATTTATAAAACGGATAATCAATATATCCTTGTTCGCCCGGCGTATAAAACGTATTTACATCCAAATCCGACGATAATTCCCAAGAATTTTTTAATCTATCTACTAAATCAGGATTATTTATAAAAGGTCTTCCAAAAGCAACCAAATCAGCATTATTCTCAACAAGATCTTTTTCTGCCGCATCTAATTGATACCCACCAGATAAGATTAAAGTATTAGAAAACTTACTTTTAATCAAAGATTTCACTTCTTTAGGTACCGAAGGGGCACCCATTGCACTATGATCAACAACATGAATATAAGTGATACCAATTTCATTAAGTTTTTCAGCCAAATATGCATAAGTTTGGTCAATTTCGGGATAATGTTTCATATCGCTTGCCACACCATAAGGTGATACTCTGATACCTACTCTATCTTTTCCAATTGCACCAACCACTGCTTTAGCAGTTTCTAAAACGAATCTGCAGCGGTTTTCGATTGATCCACCATATTCATCTTCTCTAATATTAGAGTAAGGCGATAGAAATTGTTCGAGCAGATAACCATTTGCAGCATGTAGTTCAACACCATCAAGACCTGCTTTAATAGCATTTTTTGCAGCATTTACAAATTCATTTTTAGTAATTTCCAATTCTTCTTTTGTCATTGCTTCGGGTTCGCTATGATCTTGCATTCCTTCAGAATCAGTCCAAATTTGACCTGCAGCCTTCACTGCAGAAGGAGCCAATAATCTGGCGCCATTAGGAAGATTGCTTACATGACCGATTCTCCCTGTATGCATTAATTGTACAAATATCTTTGCACCTTTTTCATGAACAGCATCAGCTACCTTTTTCCAGCCTATAATTTGATCATCAGAGAAAATACCTGGAATTCTACAATAACCAAGTCCATTAGCCGAAGGAGATGTACCTTCTGTCACAATCAATCCTGCATTTGCTCTTTGTCCATAATATATAGCCATCAAATCGTTAGGTATATTATTAATAGCGCGGCATCTAGTCATTGGAGCCATTACAATTCTATTTTTTAGTTCAAGTCCACCAAACTTTATTGGTTCAAATATTTTATCAGCCATTTTTAATCCTTTTATAAAATCATTTAACAATTTCCTTTATAGAAGAACAAGAATCGTTTTAATTGTATATACAAACATATTTTTTTTCTTCATTCAATATTTTTTCTAATTCTCTACCATATAATACAGTTTATCACAATATTACATACAACATTCAAACAATAATTGAAATAAAAAATGTAGCAAAAAAAAAAGAGCCATATCAATTGATACAGCTCTTTTTAAAAAAACAAAAGATAGACTATTTGTCGCCGCGTTTAATTCTATCAATAACTCTATAAGTTAAATCTAATTTAGAATCAGCAAAAAGAACTAAAGAAGATGATGTAGCAGATTTATCCAAAACCAACATTACTTTTTCATCTTTTGCAACCGCTTCGATTGCAGCACGAACTTTTGTGCGGATTGGTTCTAAAAACTTTTCACGCAATTGAGCAAATTCACCTTGATTACCAAATTTTTCTTCTTGGAACTGCATCATTTGTGTGTTCATTCTTTGAATTGCTTCTTCTTCTTTTTGTTGTTGATCTAAAGCCATCATTGATTTTTGTTTCTGATAGTTTTGATATTTAGTTTCTAAATCTTTACGTAAAGCAACTAAAGTATCTTGCCATTTTGAACCAACTTCTTTCAATTTTTTATCTGCTTCGATTGCATCAGGCAATTCTTTGATAATAGTTTCAACGTCAACAACGCCGATTACATTACCACTTGCAGCTGATTTTTCACCTTTTTGAGCATAAGCATTAACCAATGTACCTGCAAAAACCAATAGCAAGCCAAACAATGCTACACTGAATAATTTTTTCATAAAAATCTCCAAATTATATATTTTAAATAATAAATTATTGTCCGCCTAAATGGAATAAGAATTTCCAGCCTGAAGGTTTATCAGAGTTTCCTACAGGATCAAAACCATAACCATAGCTAAATCCAAATACACCAATCGGATTTATCATCATCTGAATACCAAGACCTGCAGAGCGTTTCAAGTCGAAAGGATTTGCACCTTTAAAACTATCCCACACATTACCTGCTTCAGCAAAACCATAAATAAAAATAGGCATTGGGTTTTGAGACAAAGCTAATCTCAATTCGGCAGTATATTTTGCCATAAGTTTAGCCCCATTTCCACTTCCAATTGCTCTATCATCGTAGCCCCTTAAAGGAGTAACACCATAGCCTGCCAATCCATTTCCACCCATATAATACAATTCTATTGGCGAAATTGTTGTATCATTCTTGATACCTGTTACATATCCAAGTTTAGAAGATAGATACAACACAACTCTGTCCTGTTCGCCGATCGAGAGTAGTGGATTAAGCATTTCCATATTAAATTCTGTCTTCAAGAAGTCGGTAGAGCCCACTCCAATAGCTCCCATAGCCCAATCGGCTGATAAAGAAAATCTCGAACCGACTGTTGGGAAAAACAAATTGTTCAAACTGATTCTTGAATATTTCTGGCTAAGAGTAAATTCAGTATATTTACCTTGGCGATAGTATGATGATACTTCAGAACCAACATCGTTTAATTGGAATTTAACTGACCAATCGCCTCTGAAATAATCATCGGGCCAACGGAAACGACGTCCTAAATTCAAAATCCCACCAGTACGACGCAATTGATAATAATAATTAATCTTTGTATCATAGAGGCTAAAGCCTAATGTGGTAGGTTCATCAAAAAGCCATGGTTCAGAAAATCCCAAACTAAATGTCTGAAGCT
>JAUQWR010000175.1 GCA_030835065.1 Candidatus Kapaibacterium sp. | reverse complement strand
CATATACTAATTCGTCTTGCTTATGGATTTCGCGGCATGGTTCGGCTACACCTGGCGAGTAAGCAAGAGATAAATCTCTTTGAGTAACACATGGTTTGGTTGTTACAACTTCAATCTTACCTTTACGCCCCATACTATGGTATAAAAGAGCGTCTTCTTTGCGGATTTTCATTTTTGCTCCTTTTGAACAGTAATTCTTTAAACTGTATTACAAAAATATATAATTGACTAACCAATAATTAATTAATTTAAATTAATATATAAATCCTTTTGTACACTCGATTAAAAAGGATTTTATTCGTGCTGATGCAGTTTTAGAGATACCTAAAACCTCGTCGTGGGTTAATTTTTGAGAATTAATTCCATTAAGTTTGTTTGTAAGTACTGATGCACCGATTACCTTTAGTCCCAATATATGGGCACATCTAGCCTCTAAAACAGTGGACATTCCAACTGCATCGATTCCTAGAGTCTGCAGCATTCTTATTTCTGCAGGTGTTTCGTATGTTGGACCAAGCATTGCTTGATATATACCAATATTTATTTCTTCTTGCTTATGTATTAAAGCTCTTTTTACCTGTTTTATCCATTCTTTATCAAATATATCTTGTGAATATTTATATTGAAGATGATATTCAGGATAAAACATAGTGTGAATAGATCTATAAGTTTGATTAATAACATCATCAATAAGCATTAGTTCGCCAGCTTGATAGAATTTATTTACTGCTCCGGCAGCATTAGTAAATATCATGCCTTTCACACCGATACATGCGGAAATAATCGATAAAGAACAAATCTCATCATTTGTTCTATTTTCGTAGGCATGAAACCTTCCTGTAAAGACTAATACTTCAACATCCCCGATCTTTACAATTTGCAACTCGCCACCGTGACCTTGAACACTGCTTTGTGGCATTCCGGGTATGTCTTTATATTCAATTGAATGCAAGATTTCAAATCCTTCTAATGCATCGGCAATGCCACTTCCGGCTACTAATGCTAATTTAGGAATACTTCTGAAAGAGTCGAGTATGAATTCGGCGGTTTTGCTGTATTTGATGAAAATATCTTTTTTTAGATATTTAAGCATACTAATATTCGATTAATTTTTCAAAAAAACTGTAATTACCTTTTCGCACAATTACAAAATAGCAATTGTTTGCCATACTAGGCAAATTTATTTCATTATTTCCTGCAAAAAGTTGAAAATTTTCTGCTGCAAATACTCTTCTTCCTAAATAATCATAAATTTGTACTTCTATTATACATTCTTCAGCAGATTCTATATTTATTTTGTTTTTATTAATCCATAATTTAATTTCTTTAGGCTGATTATCAAGAACATCTGTAATATCTCGAATAATATTTATTTCATCAATTCCAAGTTGAGGCCTGCTACCAGCATCCTCAATTCCTGAATAGTAATATCTCCAACATAATAATACCTCTTCCCTATTATTTATACTATCTGGCAATATATATGAAAAATATTGGTACATAGAGTCAGGATTACTGGATCGAAAAATCTGATTAGTTCTAATAAAATTTTTATCATTCTTAGTTTTGTAAAGCAACTCTAACGAATATTCTCTTTCGCCGGGAATTTTAATAAAGCATTTCCATTTTATTCGGATATTTTTGCAATTAATAGTATTTATAGCAACTACAGCAGCACCATTAAAAGCAGCACTATCATTTGCTAAGCTTGTGTTTACAAAGACCAGTCCATCATAATTCACTCCATTGATCCTTGATTTTGAGCTTAGATTGTACGGTAATACCCAATCAGAATCCAGACTATCTTCTAGTTTTGCATCTTTTATTTTAGTCTGCCACAAAGCCATGCTTTGAGGATATGTGCCAGCAGGTGAATTTTCATCCCAGTCAGTAAATTTATAATTTGAATCATTAAGAACAAAAGCTTTGGGGATTGTCTGAGAAAAATTATCTAAACAATAAAAGATAAAAACAACAAACGATATAATTATTAGCTTTACCATTTTGTTGATATTCAATAGTTTAAGAAAAAGGACTCAAAAACCTAAATAATCTAAAAAAATTAAATTAATAAAAAAAATATTTCTGAAAATTGAGAATTTATCTTTATCTTTTGGTATTGAAAAAGAATATTTTTTTGATACTTATTAGAAAATTTATAAAGGGATAATATATAAGTTATTTATTTAATATTTAATTGAGGTAATATGCACAGTATTTTTACTCGTAAACCGCTTTCGATGCTGCATAGCGAAGCTGAAGGCGAAAACAAACTCACAAGAGTATTAGGACCTCTCGGGCTCACCAGCCTAGGAGTTGGAGCAATCATTGGTGCGGGTATATTTGTACTCACGGGCCAAGCTGCAGCTCAATATGCAGGTCCAGCTATTGTTCTTTCATTTATTATTTCTGCAATTGCATGCGCATTTGCAGGATTATGCTACGCTGAATTTGCTTCAATGATTCCAATCTCTGGCTCGGCTTATACTTATGCTTATGCAACTTTAGGCGAATTCTTAGCATGGTTCATTGGATGGGACTTAATCATTGAATATCTTTTTGCAGCATCGACTGTTGCTGTTGGTTGGTCTGGCTATGTTGTTAGTTTTCTTAAAGATTTCGGTATATATATACCGGCTAATCTAACTGCTGCGACGGGGACTGTGCTTACAAATGTACCTGATATGGGTTGGGTGCAGATGACTAAACATATATCAACAACTTTAGCGGCTCAAGGTATAAATGTAGCAAGCCTTCCCACAGAAGTTTGTCTATTCAATCTTCCGGCAATGATTGCTGTTCTTATTATTTCTGCATTACTTATTGTTGGTATTAGTGAATCTGCTACTTTCAATAGCTTAATGGTTATAGTAAAAGTTGCTGTAATTATTATGTTTATTGGTATTGGTTTTAGCTTTGTAGTTGCAGATAATTGGACTCCTTTCATTCCTCAAAATACTGGAGATTGGGGACATTTCGGCTGGTCTGGTGTATTGCGAGGAGCAGGTGTAATTTTCTTTGCCTATATTGGATTTGATGCTGTTTCTACAGCAGCTCAAGAATCCAAAAATCCTCAAAAAGATATGCCTATAGGTATTATGGGCTCTTTAAGTATATCTACTGTTCTTTATATACTTGTTGCAATTGTGCTTACCGGCATGGTTCATTACACAAACTTGAATGTAGCAGATCCTGTTGCAGTTGGTGTCGATGCTATGGGCTCAGCAATGTTTTGGCTTCGACCAATTATTAAAATTGCTGCAATTGCAGGTTTAAGTTCAGTTATTCTTGTTATGTTGATGGGTCAACCGAGAATATTCTATTCTATGGCTAAAGATGGTTTATTACCTCCAATATTTACAAAAGTACATCCAAAGTATAAAACTCCATACTTGAGTACTATGATTACAGGCTTAGCTGCAATTATTCTTGCGGGAGTATTACCAATATCAATTCTTGGAGAATTGGTTTCAATTGGTACACTCATGGCTTTTGTAATTGTTTGCGTATCTGTAGTCGTTTTAAGAAAGAAAAGTCCTGAAATACCTCGACCATTCAAAACTCCATTAGTTCCATACATACCAATTGCAGGTGCTTTAATATGTGCTGTACAAATGCTAGCACTTCCTTGGGATACATGGTTGCGACTAATCATTTGGATGTTGATAGGTCTATTGATTTATTTCTTCTATGGTCGTCACCATTCAAAAGTTGCTCAATATGTAGAATCTCATAAATAAAACAAAAAAATCCTCAGATTAAATCTAATTCTGAGGATTTTTTTTTAAATTTTATACCATTTTAAACTTCAACAAACGGTGCGATATACTCTGCTAAGGTTAAATGCACTAGAGCTTTGTCTTCCACTAATTTAGATACAGCTTCTTTTGCTTCTTGCAAATCAATTGAGTGTTTAAAAGCAAAATGCCAAATATCAATTGGATCCATCGATATTTCAAGTGCCAATAATTGTGCAACTGTTAGTGGTTCTTTGTCTAGAAATCTGGTTTTTGCAGTTTCAATCAATATTTTTGATTCTTCATCTACCATATGGCTTTGAGTGAAATAATAATTATCTACACTTAGAAGATCACAAATTGGAAAGCCACGACCGTCATTTAATAACATTTTAGGAAGAAAAGTCAAAGATACAATATATGGTTCTTCCATATCCGAAGTCCATAAATCTTCCCAAACT
>JAUQWR010000174.1 GCA_030835065.1 Candidatus Kapaibacterium sp. | reverse complement strand
CAGTATCTAAAATATAGAAAAAAATATTAATTTCCAAAATCTTTTTTTCAGTTTGGAATTAAATATTATTAATGTAATTTTATTCAAAAAATTATAAAATTTTTAGTTTTGAGTGTAGTTTATTAGATTCTTTCGCATATGAACTGATCAAATTAATCCTAAAATAATTAATTTTTGAATGATTAATAATTAGTAATGTATGTTAATATTTGATAAATCTTAATACTTTTCCAATATTTCTTGATTGGTTTTCGATGATTAGTAAATAAGCTCCTGAATTAAGAGTAGAAACATCTATTTCTAAATCATTTTCTTTACCTAAAGTATAATCTTTTTGATAAACTATAGTACCAATCGCATTATAAATTTTAATTGTGGAAGTCTCAGAAATAAATTGTGATAATTTAATATTAAGCTTTTCGTGGGTTGGATTTGGATATAATTTGCTTGCTGATTCTTCAAATTCTCGAATATCATTTGTAGAATTAGTATCAACATAGAAACAGCATGATTTTGAATAAATTATTTTAGTGCCAGAATATGCAGTGATTTCATAGCAATATTTTCCTGAGTCGATAGCTTTAAATGGTATTGATGCTAATGTATCATTTTCAAACATGTCATAAATCAAATTGTAACCGGAAAATATTGAGATTTTATAAGTGTTTGCATCCTCGATTGAAGTCCATACAGGTTTAATAATATTGGTATGCAATGTAGTATCACATGGTGGATAGATCAGATTGATTGTATCTTTTATTGTTCTAAACTTGAATACATCAGAAAATGTTTCCTTATTATCAGAAATTGAAGCAACTCTCCAATAATAAACAGTATGAAGTTTATTAAAGAAAAAAGAAATATTTTTTTTATTAAGAGTAGAATCGACAACAAGATTACTAAAGTTTTCTTCTTCAGATAATTGAAACCTAAAACTAGATATTGTATCAGAACATTCCCATCTAAAATTAGTCTTTAAAAATACAGCAAATTGAAGATCAGTTGGTTCGATAAGTTCTGGTTTTACTTGGGCAAATACATTAATAGTATTAATTGAACTAATAAGAATTAAAAAGAATGTAAAAATATGTTTCATAATGCACCTTGAAAAAAATATATATACAAAGCCAAAATATGAACACATATTTTCAAGATTTGTTACAAAAAAGAAAGGGGCAAAAGATATTGCCCCTTATTCATTTTTAATAATAGAACGAAAATTGTTTAGTTTTTGGATCGATGAAATAATTAATATCTAATGATTTTAAGTATTTCTCATCAGTGTCTTTTTGATAAATAAAGACAATTTCTAAATTTAATTTAGTATCTACTGACTGTCCATTAGTTTTTTTAGGAGAAAAATTCATTTTTTTAATTTCTTCTATAACTAGTTTGTCAGCAATAGCTTTTAATTCAGGATATTTAACATCATTGTTTAGAGTTTTTACTTCACTGACCTTGCCCTGCTTGTCAACTATAAACTCAATATTAGATATGAAAGTTTTTCTTGATTCATTCAATATATTGTTTTGTTTAATATTTTTCATCA
>JAUQWR010000173.1 GCA_030835065.1 Candidatus Kapaibacterium sp. | reverse complement strand
GTTTATTTTGTTCAAGGTGGTATTCCGGGCGATAAAGTTATTGCAGGATTACAAAAAAAACAAAAAAATTATACTAAAGCTTATATAAAAGAAATATTAAGTCCCTCAAATGAGAGAATCGCGCCAGTATGCCAATACTTTGGCTCTTGCGGTGGATGCTCTTGGCAAGCTTTGAAATATCAAGAACAATTAAAATGGAAACGTCAACATGTTATTGATGCTTTCGAACGCCTAGGCAAGATTTTTGGTGTTGAATATTTCCCAACCCTTCCTTCTGCAAAAGAATTTAATTATAGAAATAAAATGGAGTTTTCGTTCGGTAACCAACGTTGGCTTACTCCGGCTGAAATCAACTCCGGTAAGGAATTGATCAAAGATTTTGCATTGGGATTGCACGTTCCGGGTAGATACGACAAGATTATTGATATTGAAACTTGCCATATACAAACTGAAATCGGCAACAAAATTCTTGATGCTGTTCGAACTAATGCTATCAGGCTTGGTTCTCGCCCTTATGAAACTAAAAATCATACCGGATTTCTGAAAAGTTTATTGATAAGAAATAGCCTTGCTCACAATGAAGTAATGGTTATTTTGGTAACTGGAAAAACTAAATGCCAAGAAGATAATGATTTTATTGAATGGTTTAAAAATGAATTTACTAAATTGAATTATTGCAACGAAGTGATTTGGGCTGTCAATCCAAACCCTAATACTGTTGCAATGGGAGATATTCTATACAGCTCCGCAAAAGGATATATAACCGAACAAATCCTTGGTATTGATTATCGTATCTCACCTTTCTCTTTTTTTCAAACTAATTCAAGCCAATTAGATAGATTTATATCACTAATTGTCGATAAAGCTGAACTCAATAAAGATCAGATAGTTTGGGATTTGTATTGTGGAACAGGATCGATTACATTACCTGCTTCGAAAAGTTGCAAAGAAATTTATGGTATAGAATTGGCAGAATCATCAATTCAGGATGCCAAGAGTAATGCAAAGATCAATAATCTTAATAATGTTGAATTTTTCTGTGCAGATCTTCATTCTGCAAAAATTCCTGATCTATTGTTCAATCTTCCAAATCCTGATACTATTATTATTGATCCTCCAAGAGCCGGAATGAATACCAACTTGATAGAACATCTACTCAAGATAAAGGCAAAAAGGATTGTTTATGTATCATGCAATCCAAGTACTCAAGCTAGAGATATTCAATTACTTTCAGAATTATATGAAGCTAAATCTGTTTACCCGGTAGATATGTTTCCACATACTTATCATATAGAATCTGTAGCTGTTCTTGAAAGAAAATAATTAAACATAAAAATGTATAGGCTGAAATCAAATTATATGATTCAGCCTACTTTATAAAAATAAAAAGCTTTAATAAACCATTGTAGGTGGTTAATTAAAGCTTTTCTTCATGAGAATAAATTCTCAAACCAATCTAAACTTTTATGTCCAAATAGCCTTTTTGAATCTGACTCTGAGCTGTTTGCTGAATCTGAGCTAAAGGCTGAGCAGATGCAAGCAACTGCAGCATTTGTTTTTGCATGCTTGTTGCACCTTCCGTGGTTTCTTTAAGCATTTCCTTTTGGATACCGTTCTGCACTGTGACAGGCGGTTTTTCTAATTGCATCGGCTCTTGATTTTTTACACTGTCTATAGTCATAAGAGCCTCCATTTATTAATATTTCAAAATTAATCTTTTTCTATTAGAATTCAAAACGTTGTTGATAAATATTTATTTTAATTGCTGTCAAATCTCAAACCTAATTCATTTAAAAATTCTTTAAAATTCATATCTTCAGCCAGCCTTTTTGCAGCAGCATAATACTTTGTCGCTCCTGGAGTAGCAGTATCTTTCATTATTATGGCAATATTAGAAACAGTAAGTAATTTCATTTCCGGAGCTAATACTACTGCACTCTGTGCTGCTTGATTTATATAAAATCTAGCTTGTGCATTATTACCTTTTTCGGATTCCAAAATTGCAAGATTATTATAAACCAAGCATTCGCCTTCGTTGTCTGGATTTTGTTTCAAGTATTCTATAAGTTCGTTCAATACATTTTCAGCAGCTTTTAAATCTTTCTTTTCAATTAAGCATTTAGCCTTGAAAGCTTTTATTCTCGAAAATTCTGAATTAGATAGCACTTCTTTGTAAGATTCCACTATT
>JAUQWR010000172.1 GCA_030835065.1 Candidatus Kapaibacterium sp. | reverse complement strand
ATTTGATTTATAATGAATTACTTAAAACTAAGTTTAAGCCACATCTTCCAGATGGAACATATTTTATAATGGTAGATATTCCCGAAGGTATATTTCATGATGATGTGCATTGCTGCACAGAACTTACTCAAAAATATGGAGTAGCGACCATTCCACCATCAGTTTTTTATCTTAGTTCTGATGAAGGAAAATCTATGCTTAGGCTTTGTTTTGCTAAACAAAATGAAACAATAATTGAAGGAATTTCGCGAATGGCTAAGGTATAGAAGATTGACTCGCGAAGAAAAATATATGTCTATTGCTTTAAAATATGCGAATAAATCTTTGCTGTCTGGAGATGTGCCGATCGGGGCAATTATAGTTTTAAATGATAAAATTATAGGCAGAGGCTATAACAAAGTCGAAAAATTGAAAAATCCTAATGCTCATGCCGAAATTATTGCAATAGAGCAGGCAGTAAAGAAAATAGACTATAAGCATCTTTTGGAATGCGAAATGTATGTTACATTAGAACCATGCTCTATGTGTGCCGGAGCAATTGTTTTAGCTAGATTAAAAAAGATATATATTGGTGCAAGTGATCCCAAAACTGGTGCTTGTGGCAGTTTATATAATATAGTAAATGACAATAGACTCAATCATAGATGCGAGATTGAATATTCAGTGCTGGAAAATGAGTGCAGCACAATAATAAAAGGATTTTTCTCAGAATTAAGAAAGAAAAAAAATGCAAAATAATGATAAACTAGAGCCAGGATTATACTTAGTTCCTACTCCTCTTGGAAATTTGGAGGATATAACATTGCGTGCTCTTAGAATTTTGAGGAATGTCGATATTATTGCATGCGAAGACACCAGGCATACCGGAAATTTACTAAAACTATTGGATATTCATGCAAAGCAAGTAATTAGTTATCACGATCATAATGAAGCTCAAAAAGCCGATTATCTAATTTCAATGATATTAGAAGGCAAATCTTTGGCTTTGGTTAGTGATGCTGGCAGTCCGGCAATATCTGATCCTGGATATAGATTAGTAGATTCCGCAATAAAATCAGATGTTAAGATTGTGCCACTGCCTGGTCCTACAGCTTTTGTACCTGCTCTGATAGCAAGCGGACTTCCAGTGCATAAATTTACTTTTGTTGGATTTCCACCTCAAAAAAAGGGAAGAAAAA
>JAUQWR010000171.1 GCA_030835065.1 Candidatus Kapaibacterium sp. | reverse complement strand
TTGCTCAAAATCATAATGATACCAATAGGATTGTAGATTCGATTGTTTCTATACGAACATTGCTAGGTGTTTTTACTTTATTTTTATTTTTAATTTCAGTCTCAATCCTTTCTATTAGTTGGCAAGAAAAAGCTTTGTTGTTAGTTTCTGGAATTAATCTAATTACTCTTATTTTTACTCTCGACTGGGTTTTCCAAGGTTTAGAGAGAATGGATGTAATTGGAATTAGACAAGTGGTTACAAGTCTCCTTAATTTGCTTGGTTATTTTATATTTGTCAAAACTAAAGATGATGTATTAAATTCGATGATAGTATTAGTTGCCACAACATTCTTGAATTCTATGTGGATGCTTATATATTATATCCGAAAATTTGGCAGAATAAGTTATAATTTTGATAAAATATTCTGGAAAGATTTATTAAGAGCATCTTTGCCTATTACATTATCTATCGTATTTCTTACAGTATTGAGCAATATCAATATTCTAATGCTCAAGGCTTATGCATTAAATGGAAATCAGGCTGCCGGAATTTTTAATGCTGCATATAAAATATTAGTACTTGCCATATTACCTTCCTCAATTATTCAAGGTGCTTTTTTCCCAATTTTGGCACGTGCTTTAAAGTTTGATGAAAGAAGAACTGTAGTTAAGGATTATGTGCGTTTAAATGCCATAATAGGGATGATTGTGATTTCTATTTCAATATTTTTCTCGGATAGCATTATACTAATATTGTTTGGTAATGATTTTGCTGAATCAGGGTTTGTATTGAAAATTCTAATGTTGAGCGTATTGATGATTTATTTGAATATGTCGATGAACCCTCCTTTATTAGCATGGGGAAAAGAGAAGCAAATTATGTATGCTGTTGGATTGGCAGGACTTATTAATATTGTTGCTAATTACATACTCATTCCAATATTTGGTGTATTAGGATCTGCATACTCAAATATTATCAGTGAATCCTCTTATTTTATTGGTTTAAGTATTCTATATTATAAAGCAGTAAAGACAAGTCCTTTAAAACAAACAATTGTTCCTTTGATGATAGCACTAATAGTAGCCGGATTGTCATTCGTTTTATATAATTATGTTGGCTATCCAATATTATGGATGATATTTGCTCTTGTGGCGTATTTTACTGTATGTAATTATATTGGTATATTTAAAATTAAAGAATTAATAAGATTAATTAAGAAATGATTTACGATTATTTAGTAGTTGGTGCCGGTTTGGCAGGTTCTGTTTTAGCTGAGAGAATTGCTTCAGTGATGGGCAAGAAAGTGATTGTTATCGACAAAAAAGATCATATAGCAGGCAATTGCTTCGATTTTGTTGATGAAAATGGAATTCTTGTACATAAATATGGTCCTCATATTTTCCATACAAACAATCAAAAAGTTTGGGATTACCTATCGCAATTCACTGATTGGCATTTTTATGAACATCGTGTGCTGGCTGTTATTGGCGATAAAAAAGTACCTGTACCATTCAACCTATGCTCAATTGATATATTATTTGATAAAGAGAAAGCTGAGCAATTGAAAAAATTGCTTATTGATAATTATGGAGAAGAAGTAAAAATTCCAATTCTGAAATTAAAAGAAACTGATAATCCTGAATTGAAAGAATTGGCAGATTTTATTTATAATTTTATCTTTTTGGGTTATACAAGCAAGCAATGGGGACTGAAACCTGAAGAACTCGATTTTAGTGTTACATCGAGAATTCCTGTATTTATTAGTCGTGACGATAGATATTTTCAAGATAAATATCAGGCAATACCCAAGGCTGGATATACAAAAATGATTAAAAATATTCTAAACCATCCAAATATTGATATTAGATTAAATACTAAATTTGATGATGTAATGAATTTGGCTGAAAGGATTATATATACAGGTCCAATTGATGAATATTTTGATTTTAAGCATGGAAAATTGCCATATAGAAGTTTAG
>JAUQWR010000170.1 GCA_030835065.1 Candidatus Kapaibacterium sp. | reverse complement strand
TATTTATCGCCTCGCACTATTCCATCGTAAAGCTCTTCGATTGCTCTTGGTTGATCACCAGCAGGTTTATAATTTGATACTAACTCAAATTTATCCATAATTTTAATATCTTAAATAATCAAATAATAAAGAAACGAATTTAATACAAGAATCATTTCGACAATTATAAAAAAAACCGGCTTGCGCCGGTTTAATTACTATATCTTTATAATTTTAAGCACTATCTTTTCTTTGCCGTTTGTAACCACCAACATATACACACCTGGGCTAACGGTAGATCCATCATCCGATTTTGAATCCCAATTCAAATTGATTTCATTACCATAAATACCATTAAATCTTTTAACAACATTGCCCATAAGATCGGTTATATAAGCCTCTGTATTT
Source organism: Candidatus Kapaibacterium sp. (assembly GCA_030835065.1). Lineage (GTDB taxonomy): Bacteria > Bacteroidota > Ignavibacteria > Kapaibacteriales > UBA2268 > JAUQWR01. The sequence goes on along the minus strand of JAUQWR010000170.1, from coordinate 2,559 downwards.
TCATTTTTAGCATCAATACTAATTTTGATTGATAAATTATTTACGAATGGATTTGGATATGCTTCAAGTTTTATTTTGCCATTATCTGATTCGGTAACAGAATTAGTACCTCCACCATTATCATCAGGTTCAGTTCCGGCATATACTGTATCTCCATATTCAAGAGCCAAGAATACCGTATATTTCGAAAGTACTCTATTGGTCAAAGCAACATCTATTATTTCATTGACAACTTGTTTGGTATGTAGAGGTATTGTTTCTAAAGTTTTAATATAATTTCCAGCCCAAATTTTCGATAATTTATAATCCTTTACTAATAAGTTTGAATTGACAGTATACTCTTTTCGTTCTATCTTACTTCCTTTTTTGTATATGTAGTTGATAGAGAATATAGAGTCTCCCATGAATTTTCCCATTTTTATCAACTTAGAATTATTCGAAGAACTTGATGGTTTTGCTACTTCCGAATAAGCAAAACCGTTTTGTATATGAACTTGAAATTCACTTTCGAGTGGGAACATAAACAATTTATTTGAAAATTCTGTCATAGCCTTTTCGAAATTATAGTAATAACTGACAGAATAATATGCCCCTTCAAGACTGTTTGAAAGGTTTTTATACAAATAATCATTCCCATAGTATGTAGTATTATTAAAATAATTATATGGCCTATTTAATGCAATATCAACAATATTAAAAGCAAATCTTTTATTATTAATCTTAGAAATATCATTTATAAATAAATTCGCTGTCTTATAATGTCCAAAATCAGTATTTGTAGAAATCAATAAAAATTGAGCATTCTGACAATTTTTGTTTGCCCATTCTACTGAGTTTAGCACAACACCTATCAAATTTGAAAAGCCACCAATTGTATTTTCATTAATATTGTCGAAGTATTTATCAATATTTGATGCTGAACAAGCAATTAGAGTATTGCTTTCTGGTTGTACATTGACTTTTGAAACAAAAATATTGAATGAGTCTTTTTCGTTCATATTTGCTTTTAAATACTTTTTCAATATTGAAATTTCATCTTTTATATCTATTTGAGTATTCGAAAAACTATGGTCCAACATTATGATTAAATTTTTATTTTCTCTAATATAAAGTTTATTCAAGTCGCATTGCAATTGATAATAGTTTTCGTCTTTTCCTCTGTATGTAGCAAGATAGATACCATTTTGCGAAGGATTATTGAATGTAAAAGTTAAATTATTTAGATTTTTCTCATTAAAATTGACTGTAGAAAGGCATTTTCCATAAAATTCATCATCTTCTGGGTAGAGAATTCTCTTTGTGCTGTTCATTTCTAAATTCGATATTTTGTATTCTTCATTTTCATAGACTATTAATCTTAAAACTTTATTCAAATTATAAGCATTTTGAAAAATATTTACAGGCAAGTTCAAGCTGCAAGATTCAGTTGTCCAATCAAATGGCTGGAGCCAAGTAAGTTTTATTTTTCGTGACCCATTTGATAGAACCGGGAAAACTCTAACTTCATAACTTGTTGCAGAATTCTTGTACACAATTGAAGGATCTCGACGATAACGCCTTACAATATCTTCATACATTTTAGAGCCGGTCACCCTATCGTAATGCTTAGCTTTTATAATATAATCTTCAAACCACAACCAAGAATCAACAAACATTGCAGCTTCCGGCATATCAAAAAACCATGCTAATTCTAAGGAATCACCATTTTGGTACCAATATCCAGCTTGTGGAGAAAATACCATATACATACCTACCTCAGCATACATACCTTGGGGCTTTACAGTAAATGTAAGTGAATCAATTACGACCGGCGAGGTTTTATTCATACCTTGGGGATCTACAATGTACATGTTAGTTTTTGAAAACAAATTGTAGCTCATGCATAATAATGCAATAATAAAGGAAAAAGTTAACTTATTCATAAGTCCTCCATAAAATAAACTTAGTGCTATTTAAATTCATAGACACTAACACTTTGAAATAAGTTACATGTTTCCCAAAATTTTATTTATTTATTGATTATTATTTTTTGTGTATCAAAATAAGGCCCTGATTTGATTCTTGCAAAATACACACCAGAAGCAAAATCTTTCAAATCCAAACCTACTGAATATTCTCCCGGCTCTAATAATTGATTAACTGGTTTTAATATTAATTCTCCATTTGAATTAATTATCGACAACTCAGTAAAAGTATTCAAACCAATAGAAAAGTTCAAATCAATGTTATTAGTAGTTATTGGATTGGGTGCAATACGTTCAAAACCATAATTTACATTAGATATTTTTATTTTTCTTAAATTATATGCACATGTAGGTACTATCGAAAACTTTGCACTTGTAGAATCAAAACTAACACATTTTGAGTCTATGGATTTTAGTTTTATATCAATCTTATATTCATTTTCTTCGCTTGTTGGCAGGTATACATCCCAATTTAGTTTAAACAACTCGCCTTTTTCGGGCAATACATCTCCGGCAATACTATTCAAATAAAAAACTAATTTTGAATTATTATCCACAATATCTTTAATAATAAACTTACCTGATATTGCAGCAC
>JAUQWR010000169.1 GCA_030835065.1 Candidatus Kapaibacterium sp. | reverse complement strand
AATTCAAACTATATTATCACTGAAGATAAAAATTCTTTTATTCAGCTTCTCGAAAAATATTCGACAGCTTTAAATATCTTAGACGACTATGATTATCAAAGAATTAAAGAAATCAAGAACGAAACCCAACCAGTTTATTATTTGGAATATGATGAAGTTGTGGGCATAATTGAAAATATGAAATCTTTGCTATCCAATTCAGAATATTTTGGAAAAGAAAAAGATGAATCACTTAAAAGCTCTATCTCGGCTATTTATCAAACTTTTGATTCTAAAGAGCTTTATCCTTCGCTTGAAGAAAAAGCCGCTAATTTGCTGTATTTCCTCGTAAAAAACCATTCGTTTATCGATGGTAATAAACGTATTGCTGCTGCTATTTTTATTTATTTTCTCGACAAAAATAATGCTTTTGATTCTTTTAGCCTAAATAATAGTTTGCTTGTAGCGCTTACTTTATTGATTGCTAATAGCAAACCAATCGAGAAAGATTTGATCGTTAATATTGTTATTATCCTATTACAAAGTAAAAAATAATATGAAAGTAAAAATTAAAGACTCAGTTTTGAATTTTAAAAATGGTGATTTTAGAACTAACGCCATAAGTTTATTCGAATTATTAGGCTATAATACTGATAGGCAAGCGCCATTGGAGAGTAAAACTTTTGCTGGATTTCTTGAATTTGTGGATAGTTCCGGTAAAACAATAAACCAAGATAAAGCCCTGTGTATAGAATGGAAGTATATAGATTTGCTGTTTCAAATTACTAAGGAAGAGATTTCGCAGTCTATTGGTATGTTTGATAACAAAAGAGTAGATAATAAAATAATTGAATCATATTTATTCTTTGCAATTGAACTGGAAAAAGAAAATTATTCCAGAACGGCTCTTTCAAATATTACTCGCGAAATTAATAAATTATTTGCAATGCCGGCGCTTATTCTGTTCAAATATAAGGATAAAATTTCGCTATCAGTGATTAATCGTCGATTGCATAAAAAGGACGATAGTAAAGACGTTCTTGAAAAAGTTACTATTATAAAGGATATAAATTTACATAATCCGCATCGAGCCCATATTGATATTATTGAAGATCTTTCACTTGCTGCCTTGAAGAAAAATTTCAAAGTATCAAACTTTGTGGAACTTCATGAAGCATGGAGCAAAGTTTTAGATCTAAAAACTTTAAATAAAAAATTCTATAAAGAATTATCTGCATGGTACTATTATGCCATTGCCCATATCAAATTACCTACAAAACCTGATTATTACAAAGATGATAAAGAAAATGTAAAAAATTTCACTATAAGATTAATAAACAGACTTATTTTCTGTTGGTTTTTGAAAGAAAAAGGACTGATTAACAAAAATTTACTTGAATTGTATGATTATCAAGACAATTTAATTTGTCTTGTCGAAAATAATAATCAATCCACTTTTTTGAAACAAAACAGCTATTATCGGGCTATACTTCAAAATATATTTTTTGCTTCTATCAATACACCTCATGCAGACAGAAAAAAAGATCGATTTTTTGGTAAAAAGTATTTGTCTGATAATTTTGATTATAAAGTGTTTGATTTGATACCGTATTTAAATGGCGGTCTTTTTGACAAGTTAGAAGAAGACAACTGTAATGATATTATTGAAGATTCAAAAATATCAGTTCCAAATAAGTTATTCTATGGAAAAGATATTTGTTGGATTGAAAAAGTTTATGACAAAAAAACGAAGAAAACAAAGGATGTTGAAAGAACCACCGATGGTATTAATGTTATTTTAAATACATATAAGTTTACTATAGAAGAAAATACTCCTTTAGAAGAAGATGTAGCTCTTGATCCTGAACTTCTTGGAATGGTTTTCGAAAATTTATTAGCAGAGGTTGATCCTGACGAGGCTGTATCAAAGAATGCTAAAAAAGAATCAGGTTCTTTTTATACTCCTCGAAATGTTATTGATTTCATGGTAAATGAATCTATGCTTCTTTATTTTAAAACCTATTTCGAAGGTATAAATAATATTAATAATTATGTTGTTGATAAATTGACAAAATTAATTTATTTCAATGAAATTGATAAAGATGAAAAAGTTTTTTGTTCTCATATAGTAGATGCTATAGATCATATCAGAGTTATTGACCCTGCATGCGGTTCCGGAGCTTTCCCAATGGGTGTATTGCACAGAATTGTTAGTTTACTTAGTATTGTTGATGAAAATAATGAAATATGGATTGAAAAGCAGGTTAATCGTTTGCCTCAGGAAATAAGAACAAAAGTCAGAACAGAATTAGAATCTTATAAATATACTAATTATCCGAGAAAGATAGGTTTAATAAGAAACAGTATTTATGGCATTGACATTCAACCTATGGCTGTTATGATAACAAAACTCCGGTTCTTTATATCATTGCTAATTGAACAAAAAATTGATATTAACTCACCGGAGCTAAATTATAAAATTTCTCCATTGCCAAATATTGAGACCAAAATTATTTGTGCCAATTCTCTAAAAGACCTAAAACCAAATTTATTTGATTCTCATATTTTAGATGAAATCGAAAATGCCAGAACCCGATATTATAACCCTGAAATTACTTTAAAAGACAAGGATAAAATTGCAGAAGAAATAGCAGAAAAACTTTCTGTTTTGTATCCAAATTTTGCAGAAACTACAACCGGAATAAAGTATAAGGATAGCGAAACAAGGAAAGTTCTAAATTCAAAAATTATAAAGGAATGGTTTAAACACTCAATAGTTTCAGCTCCATTCTTTGATTTGGACGCATTTTTCCCTGAATTAAAAGGTTCTGGTTTCGATATTGTAATTGGTAATCCACCTTACGGAGGTACAGACATTACAGACGATGTGAAAACTACTCTAGAGCTTGGCTCAAAAGACCCTTACGGAGCTTTTATAGCAAGGTTCTTGAGTAATGGTGAACGAGAAACACCATTAAAAAATAAAGGTGTTTTGGCTTACATAGTATCAGATACATTTATGACAATCAAAAGTCATAAACAGTTGCGTCAGCAAATGATTAAAAATTACATTCACAAGATGATTCGTGTGCATCCTGACACATTTAAAGCTACAGTTAATACAGCAGTGATAATAACACAGAGGAACGCTGACAGAGTTTTAAAATCTAATACTGAAAATGACACTATTTTAGCTCCAATACCTGATGAGCACTACTGCCTTATGGCTGATATGACAAATGTCAGCATACATGAGAACTATGACAGATTTCTTGAAATTTTGTATCAGACACAAGGGTTTGACAAGAAAGATAATTTCTCAAGTCCTGAATATGCTATTTATAATTACCCGCAAAATCTGATTAAAACTTGTTCAAATATTCCTTTTTTTGTGGCTTCTCCAAAACTTTTTGCTTTTATGAATGATAGCGAGGGAGTTAAAAAAGAAAAAATTATAATAGCAGATAAAGAACTTATGGCAAGAGTCATTGAATTAAATGGTAAAAAAATAAAAATTGTGAAACTTGAGCAAATAGCTGATGTTAAACATGGTATGACAACAGGTGATAATTACACTTATTTAGCTAAAGATGAAAACGCAAGAGGAAGTTATAACATTATAAACAAAGCGTTGTTATTAAATTTTGAAGAGTGCCAGACATTATCAACTGATGAAAAGATGAATGGATTTAATGATAAAAAATTCAACAGAAGATATTTTGTTCCCTATGATAAGGGCGGAGCATCTGATACAAATGATGGATGGTTGCCAAATTATTATGTTCCAACAGAGTATTATATTGACTGGAGGAAGCAAAGCGTTGACGAAATGAAATTATTGACTGGACATAGGCATGATAATCCCAGTTATTATTTTAAAACCGGAATTACATTTTCAATAACTGGTGTATATGCTCCCACTTTTAGGTTTTCTTCCGGAGGGATTTTTGATGTCAAAGGTTCATTTATAGATTCTCTGGTTGATATTAGTTTCTTTTTAGGAATAGTTGCGTCAAAATTATCAAAGTATTTTTCAAAATGTCTAATTTACCATAGTGTAGATATGCAAGTTGATGCGATTAAAGAGATTCCTAATGTTTTAGATTACATCCATCAAAGCGAAATAAAAAAATTGGTCAATAAAATTAAACAAAAACAAGATTCTAATCCTCGATATGACTATGCAAACAATGAGCAAATTGAAATAGACCGCCTTGTTTACGAAGCTTACGGCTTGAACGAAGAAGATATTCAGGAAGTAGAAAATTGGTATGCACGCCGTTATCCGAAATTGGTTGAAGCACAAAGAAGGAGGGCAGGAAATGAGTTATAGAGTGAAAAATGAAGTATTATACAAGTATAGGCATTTTAATAATGATTACAACTGGAATGTATTAGAAAAAAATCAACTTTTTTTTGCATCACCTATTGAATTAAACGATCCATTTGATTTATCATTAAAACCATTTCTAAATATTATTACAATAGATGAGATAAGAAAATATTATTTTGATGCAATTAATAAAGGTTATTTTGATAAAACCGGTCTATCAAAAGATAAACAAAAAAAACAAGTAATTGAAAAAATTCAAAATACAGCAACTTTTAAAGATGATTATATTAATAATTTTCAAAATGCTATCAAAAATTCAACTATTTTATCTTTATCAAAATCGTATGATGAAATATTGATGTGGTCTCACTACTCTGATTCTCATAAAGGATTTTGTATTG
>JAUQWR010000168.1 GCA_030835065.1 Candidatus Kapaibacterium sp. | reverse complement strand
TGCTTATCGGATATGATATTCCAACACATGGTTTGGTTCCTATCAAAACCAAGGGACCATCTTCATATATTGGCTCATCTCGAATATACTCTTTATTCTCCATGAATATCATCACACCAATAGAGAATCCAACATAGGGACTTAATTCATAATTTTTTTTATTAAAGTAATATTTTAAACCTGAGTTAAGACTAATCCCAGTAGCATCTCCATTAATTTCATCATTTGGTTTTAAGCTATAATATTCATATCCAATTGTAATGTTCCATTCGTAAAATTTACTAAACAGCAGATCATTTCCTAATTCGATATTTATACCGGGTTTATATTCATCCGAATGCTCTGATGTAAAAGTACTTATGCCGCCTTTTAATGAATAAAAATTATCACTGCAAAAGGCTTTATTCTTCATACTAAAAAATAAAAAGAAAGAAAATATAAATAAGCATGTTTTCATTTGACTACTTTTTTTGAAAAAATTATAAGAAATATTGTATTTACTACTGATGCATAATGATAGCGAAAGTAGCATGCCTCCTAATTAATCTTGATAAAATCTTTCATTTCTTGTATCACAAGAGGATAATAGAAAAGATATCAAAAGGGCAGCAATAATAAGTGATTGTTTCATAATTTTCCAATTTTTTTATTATTATAATAAAATAATCTCTAAATATAATAATCTTATCTTTTTCTTACAAGAATTATTTTGAAATTGAATAGTTTAGCATTAATATTTATTTTGATTATAAATTTCCTTATTAATATAATAAGACAATAATTTACTAGATAATCATATATGTTTTCAATTATTTAATAAATTTTTCGTAATTTTGTGTTTTTGGTTCTTTCATCAATGGAGAAAAGAAATGGCAGAAAAGAAAGATTATTTGAATTCTGACAATGTTGTTGAGCATATCGACATAAAAAAATACAATGTAGTTGGCATGGTAGACGATATGGGCAAGATGGCATTCCAAGCTCGTAATCTCAGCCGCGCAGCAAAAATCTACGACATGATGCTTGCAGATAAAGAATGTGCAGTATATTTGACATTAGCAGGCTCTTTAATTAGTGCCGGACTTAAGCAAATCGTTATTGATATGGTTCGCAACAACATGTGCGACGCAATCATCTCGACTGGTGCTAATATTATCGATCAAGACTTCCTCGAAGCTTTAGGTTTCTATCACTATCAAGGTACTCAATTTGTTGATGACAACGTATTGAGAGATTTAATGATCGATAGAATTTATGATACATACATTGATGAAGAAGACCTAAGAGTATGCGACATGACAGTTGCTGAAATTGCAAATTCAATCGAACCTCGCCCTTATAGCTCACGTGAGTTTATCGAAATTATGGGCAAATGGCTTGTTGACAACAACAAAGGTGAAAATTCTATTATCAGAGCTTGCTACGAAGCCGGCGTTCCTATATTCTGTCCTGCATTTTCTGACTGCTCTGCTGGTTTTGGCTTAGTTCACCATCAATACCACCGCAAAGGTCAAGAAGTTGTTTCTATCGATTCCGCAAAAGACTTTTTAGAATTGACAGAAACTAAAATTGAAGCTGGCCAAACTGGTATTTTCATGCTTGGTGGCGGTGTTCCTAAAAACTTTACTCAAGATGTGGTTGTTGCTGCAGAAGTTCTCGGAGTAGAAGCTGATATGCATAAATATGCTATTCAAATCACTGTAGCCGACGAACGCGATGGCGCTCTTTCTGGCTCTACTCTCAAAGAAGCTAGTTCTTGGGGCAAGGTTGAAACTACTTACGAACAAATGGTTTATGGCGAAGCTACTATTGTATGGCCTCTCATAGCTGGTTATGGCTATCATAAAGGCAATTGGAAGGGCCGCCCTAACCGTCGTTTCAATGATTTATTAAATAAATAATTTATTGATATGTAATTTTTTCAGAAAACTCGTAATTTCGCTAATGAAATTGCGAGTTTTTCGTTTTAATGTAAAATTATTTGTTTTGGTTGTAATGAAAAAGAGTCTTTTAATTTTAATTGCATTTTTTTGCGCTTATACAGCAAAATCGCAAGTCTATATTGATACAGTTTTGTCTTTAAAACCCGGCACTGTTCAAAATGCCGGTCAGGATTCCGAATCCTTTCCTATGAATATTTTCGGTCCTCCTTCAGCTTTAGCTAAATATACTGTTCCGGCTTCCGATCCCAAGGATATATGCTCTATAGGCTTGGATGGCGAAATTATTGTTGGCAACAAATCTCATTATATAATTGATGGTCCAGGTCCGGACTTTACTATTTTCGAAAATGCATTTATGCGTCTAGCCGATAGTATGATTTTTGCTGAACCTGGAATAGTATCTGTTAGCGAAAACGGAATCGATTTTATCGAATTTCCATACGACTCAATTAGCCTCGAAGGCTGTGCTGGAGTTGGTCCAACTAATGGCGATAAAGATCCATTCAATCCTAGTGAAAGCGGTGGCAATAGCTTCGATCTTGCAAGCATTGGATTGAGCAAAGCTAAGTATATTAAAATAAAAGATATTACTAGAGTAGTAACCTACGATACAAAACACAAATATTATAGCCCTTTATTCATCGTTAGTGGATTTGATCTGGATGCAATTGCTATTATTAATTCCTCAAAAATCAATTCTGTAAATGACCTTACAAATATTAAATATATCGATACAGACGATTATTTTAAACTAATTACTGAATCACCTGTTGATTCTTATGAAATATTCAACGTTAATTCAAATAGAATATCATTCACCAATAATGACTATATATTTATAAACAAACATAATCTAACACAAGGGATATACTTCCTAAGAGCAAACATATCAGGTCAAATATTGACTTATAAGTTTTTAGTTTTAAGATAAAATGAAAATATTTAGTAAATTCAAGACATTAGGTGCTGATTATTGGGGACTCAATTTAATTCAAATGATTGAGCGATTTGCATATTGGAATGCAATTTTGCAGCTGCCTATCTATATTGCCCAAAAGGATATACCCGGTGGGCTACATTGGGAGCATACAATCAAGGGTATGATTTACTTTTGGTGGGCATTAGTCCAAAATCTTACTCCTGTGCTAATAGGTGGATTTGCAGATAAAGCCGGCAGAAAAAATATGATTATTATTTCTTCTATCATCTCAATTATTGGCTACGCTTTGATAGGAACACAAAGAGAAGTTTGGTCATTTATGCTGGCAGCTATTATTCTTGGTTTTGGTTTAGGCTCTTTCAAGCCGGCACTCCAAGGAGAAATTGCTGTCAAACTAAATGATAAAAATTCTACATTGGGTTGGGCAGTTTATGTGATGTTAGTCAATCTTGCCGTCTTTTTTGTTCCACCATTTTCAATATTTATCAAACAAATATCATGGCAGGCACTATTTCTCTCTAGTTCAGCATTTTTCCTTGTTATAATTGTATTATCTCTTTTTATTGACAAACAAAAATCAAAGCCATTACAAGATCAAAAAGCTTTAGATGTATTTAAATCTACTCTTAAATTATTAAAAAACCCAAAAGTTGGCGGTTTCACATTGATTGTATCAGGGTTTACGATGATATATATGCAGTTTTACGAAACATTGCCAAACTTTATATTCGATTGGATAGATACATCAAAAGTAGCAGCAGATTTAAGTCTTCCTGATTTTATGCTATCAATTACACCATTTGGAAAATCAATTTCTTTTGAGTGGCTATATATTCTAAATTCAGCAGTGATAATTATTTTTGTTGTTCCATTTTCATATATTTTAACCAAAAACCATATTCTAAGAGCGATCAAACTTGGAATATTATTATCTGCAATTGGATTATATATAAGCGGCTCAGATAGGTCAGGATATTCTTTATTATTAGGTTTTATCATTTATTCTTTCGGAGAAGTAATAACTAATCCAAGACTTACAGAGTATATAAGCTCAATAGCACCTGATATGAACAAATCACAATATCTGGGGCTTCTTAATCTCTCATGGGCTATTGGATTAGGTGGCGGCGGACTTCTTGGAGGTTGGATTTATAAGCATTACGGCGAAAAATCCTTTTTTGCTGCTAAATTTTTAAATGAAAATTTCAGTCTAAATATCGAAAATAATTCTAAATCCTTTGAATTATTTCAATCAAAAATGAATTTAGATTACTCAGCTGCCACTGATTTTCTATTTAATTTATATAACCCACAACAGATCTGGTTGCCATTTATTTTTATTGGGCTGTTATCTATATTACTAATGTGGTTATTTTTTCGAAATAAATAAAATTTTATTTGCACAGAATATAAAATCTCCTTAAATTTGTATTCTAAAATAAGCCACTTTAGCTCAGCTGGTAGAGCAGCTGATTTGTAATCAGCAGGTCGGGGGTTCAAGTCCGTCAAGTGGCTCAAAAAACTTGTCAATATTTTGGCAAGTTTTTTTTTATTTATTTTTCAATTGCGCTAAAACAACTCCGGCTATAATAAGCACACCACCCATTATAAACTGAATCGTAGGTACAATCGAGAAGAATATCAAAGACATAATTGTTGTTAAGATTGGCTGCAAATTATTGAATATAGCTACTTTTGCTGCTTCAATTTTTCTCAATGCTAAAAACCACAAGCCATAGCCAAAAACCGATGCACCAGCCCCCAAATATATTAATTCTATCCATTGAATTGACTTTATATCACTTAATGGATATTCAGGATTTATAAATATAAATATAATTGAAAACATCAAACAACCTAGTATTACCGAGCTTCCAGTGGAAAATATCGCACCATATTTTTTTACTAAATTTTGACCAATTATTGTATATATAGACCAAGTGAAAGATGATCCTAATGCAAGCAGATTTCCCAGAAAATTTTCTGAAGCAAAGGTCAATCCTTTTTCGAATTGAATAATCGCAGATCCAATCAGAGCAATTGCAATACCAATACTAACTGCAATCGAATAGGATTGTTTTTGAAATATTTTAGAAAGGATAAGCACAAAAACCGGAGATAATGCATATGCCAAAGCAAGATTGGCTGGGCTTGTAAGCTTAACTGCATTAAAAAAAAGCATTTGATTAATTGGAATATTTAATGCTCCCAAAATCAAATATTTAAACCAATCTTTAGACTCAATCCTATTAAAATGCTGTCTTGAAAAAATCATCCAAGCAAAAAAAACTAACGAAGCAATTGCAGCTCTAATCAATAGCACTAATTCCACCGGAAGCACACCACTTATATCTTTGCTCACAATATGAGTAGTCGATGGAATTAATTGTTGGAGAATCAACAACCAATACATTTTTAGTCCTTTATTATAAATTACCTAAAATGGGAGTGAAGCCCAAAGCGCAAAACCAAACCTATCCTTAGCTAATGATTCTATTCCCCATCTAAATTCAGCTTTCAAATATATCAGATTGCTCACAAAAGTAGGGATTTTGTCTAAACCAAAACCTGCTTCTGCATAGAATTTATTGCCAGTAGAACTATAAATTTTATTATTAAAATTATTATATTTTCCAATCAATCCAGAAAAAATCAATTCCAAACCTCTTCCCTCGTAGAGAGGCAATCCTAGTGCACGCCACCAAAGATCTTGGGTATTGAAGTGTACTGCAGCGCTTGCATATTCGGAACCACCAAACCTGCCTAATGGAGCAGAAATAAAACTATGATTTTGACCTAAAAACACATAACCTGTCTGCATTAAATACATATATTGCAAAGGAGTAGATTTAGAAGTATATCCGGCATGCAGATCAATATCAAGGCTCATCGGAGCATAGCCGGTATAGAATGTTGGTATGAATGCTCTTAGTTTAGCTTCTGCGCCTCTAAAAAATTTCGATTTTTCGTGATTCTGCCCATAAAAAGCATTAAACTCATAAGCATATTGGAAAATATTTCTCTGCACTGTAATCGTAATACCATCAAAAATAGATCCGAATGAAATCACATTATAATTTCCAGGATCTGCTGCTGGATTGGATCTATAACGTTTTTCTTGAAAGATAGATCTATCAGTAGAATTTTTTAATAAGAAATGTCGTGCTTGTTCGAATTCTGTCCAAAATTCTAAACCATTATTTTCATAATTGGCAGTAATGCTCCACCCGCTTTCCTTAAAGAAATTATAATATTCTTTATGAGTGAGCAACGACATAACAGAATGTACTAATTTGGGATAAGTATCATCGGTACCCATAGTTTCCGAATTTGAATAAATACCAAAGGTAATATCAAATTTTGAACGCTCATCATCGCTATCTATATTATAGGATAAATTAGCATAGCCATAAGGTTTTTTCTGTCCAAAACTATAAGCTCCCATACCTTCAAATTCGAAATCGCCTGTATTAGCTTTCAAATTAAGACCAAGCAAAACAGAAGAAGTTCTATTAAAACCAAATTCAGGCATATAAGAATAATTAAATCCTTCGGCAGCAATGGAATCTTTTTTGGCATTTGTCACCAAACTATCGACAGTACTATAAATATTCAATTCTTTTGGAGTAATATCACGCAAAGAATTTTGTTCCCAAAACTTATTATTTGTAGAGTCTGCACTAGAAATAACAGTAATTCTAGGCACATTTTGCTTATAAATAGAATCAGGCAAAGCTTCGTTTACTGCCATATCGCTATAAATGCTTGTTGCTTTGAAGTCAGTACCAACATCTAGCATACCTTTAAGAATATTTACCTGAGCTTTTCCAGTAACTTCAAAAAAAGTCGGGAACCAAATATCGCGTTTGATTTCTTCAAATTTTTGATTAAAATTAAGATCTTTTACAAAACTGATAGCTGATTCATCGCTTGGCTTTAGATCTACTTCAATCAAATTATATGTACCTTCTACAATGTAAATTTTCCCTTTAAATACAGGATATACACTAGTACTAGGTATTACATTAATAACATAAACATATCTATCGTCTAAAATAGTTCTTTTTTCAAGTTCAAAATTATAATAGTCGAATGCATCATTACTTAACGGAGTAGTAAATACAGCATTAGCAAATCTGACTTTGTCTTTCATAAATTCTCTAAATTCGCCAATAGCAAGAATATTGGCAGCAGCATCCAAATTAGCAGTTTGTCTTCTTTGGATTATGGATTTATGATCAATATTTTTTGTATAGTCGATATAATTTCTAGAAAAATTTTCTAGCAAAAACATTTGGTATTGAGAAGGAATAGAGCCAGTACCAAAATTTGTAGCTAAGGTCAATTTATTTGATTGCCCATCGATAGCACCATAAACTGATCCGCTCATTTCTAAAACTATTTTACTATACAAAATTCCGCTAAAAGTTTTAATTCGCGAAAGATTTTCTTCTTTTCTTTTGATTGCCCGCTTAATAATTTGGTTGGCATCAATATCGCCGGTCACCTGCACAGATTTCATCAAAATTGGATCTGGCACTAACTTAATAGTAATTGAATCTGATTTTTCATTCAAATTGATCTTTTGAGTTTGATAACCAATCGAGCTAATTTTCAAAACTTGCCTGCCGGTGGGTACTTGCAGCCTAAACTTGCCGCTTTGTGAAGTATATGTACCTTTATTAGATTCAACCAACCTAATTGTAGCACCCGAAATAGGTTTTAAGCTTTCTGATTCTACAACAGTACCTACAATAAGTTTAGTCTGAGCAAACAACAAATTATTTGCCAAAGTAAATAGAATCAAGCATAAGCAAATAGCCAACTTTTTCATAACAATCAAATATATATTAATAAAATTTTAGGCACAGCTTGCCGGCTCCGGCAATCCTGCTATTCGAGTGGCACCTTTAGCAGGACCCATCGGGAAAAGGTCATAAATTTCTCGAAGAGAAAATCCGGTGTCATTGCATAGTTTTTTTATTTTTGGAGATATTCCATGCTTTAGGTAATAATTACGCAAAAATCCGATTACCAACCAATGGTTATCGGTCAATGGTTTTATATTTGATTCTTCTGCCAAACGTGTTGCAATTTCTTCGTTCCACATATCCGGACTTTTCATAAAACCATCTTCGTTTAATTCAATTTGATAATTATCAATTTGAATTATATTCATTGCTATTACCTTCAAATATTTTCAAAACTCATCTTTTAGAGACGAACTCAAATATTCATTATTCTTTAATAATTAAAAAATATATTTTTGGGTCTCAAATCCTATTTTCAATGCTTAAAAGCCCTACATTTAATTTCAGAGCCATAGACAACCTACCTGTCATTTTCACTCGCAAAATCGCAGTGGTGGCAATTTATAGAGGTCGGTTTTTTATCAAAAAACTTCATTTTTTGCTTGTATTTTAAATGAAGTTTTCTTATATTCTTTTACTTGTTCAAAAGCTTGACTTCGAACATATACTGCCAATATTTTCCGGTCAAGAAAATTCTATCAGTTTTAGTATCATAAGCAATACCGTTCGAAACTTCTGCTTCGGGATTAGACTCAACTTCTTTTCTTAATTTTTCAAGATTAATATAAGAATCTAATTTTCCGCTTGCAGTATCGATAACTGCAATCAAATCTTTTTGCCAGATATTAGCCCATAATTTTCCGTTAATCATTTCGAGTTCGTTCAGATTAGTAATCGGATAATTATTTTCATCC
>JAUQWR010000017.1 GCA_030835065.1 Candidatus Kapaibacterium sp. | reverse complement strand
AAGAAAGGCTTAAAGCAATCATCAGAGAAGTAAGCCAGTCTGAAGGAGAAATTATTTTATTTATTGACGAGTTACATACTTTGATAGGTGCTGGTGCTACATCAGGCTCAATGGATGCTGCAAATATACTCAAACCTGCACTTGCTCGTGGAGAATTGCACTGCATTGGCGCAACTACGCTCGATGAATATCAAAAACATATCGAAAAAGATGCAGCCTTGGAAAGAAGATTTCAAAAGGTTTTAATTGACGAGCCTAGTATAGATGATACAATTTCTATACTGAGAGGACTTAAAGAAAAATATGAGGTTCATCATGGAGTTAGAATTACAGATGCAGCTATAATTGCTGCTGCAGAGCTTTCTGCAAGATATATTACTGATAGATTTTTGCCCGACAAAGCAATCGATCTTATTGACGAATCCGCAAGCAAGCTCCGGCTCGAAATAGACTCAATGCCCGACGAACTTGACTCTATAAAAAGAAAAATTCGCCAACTTGAAATAGAAAAGCAAGCATTGCTAAGAGAAAAAATATAGTATATTTTATCTAGGCTTTCTTTTTATGAAAGCCTAGATTATTTTTTTTATAATCTAGTATTATATTAGAATAGAATTATACAGATTAAATTTTAAGAGACTTCCTGATACTCAAAACAGACTTATTTTATTATTTCAAATTGAATTGTTTTCGATTCCTTAAGAGTAGAAATATTAAGATAATAAGTACCTTGAGGAACATTTTCGATTTGGAAATCAACGAAGCCGGTTGCAGAATTAGGATCATAATTTACATCATTACTTATATCTTTGATAAACTCACCCTGCGAATTAAAGATTTTGATTGATATTGAAGAATATAATGAAGGTTCACAGAAAAAATTTACTCTTGCTTTACTTTTTATTGGATTTGGACTTACTTTTCTAATCCAAATATCAGGTAAATTTAAAACTTGATTTTCTACACTAGTTTTCAAATCTTTGATATTTGACATCAAAACACCATTTTGGCTTGTTCCTATCCATAAATTATCATTATTGTCAACAAAAAAAGTTTCATAAGGAATAAAATCTATGTTTAACAATTCAAGCGGCAGATCTATATATTGCCATTTATCACCTGAAATCATAATAAATTTATCTCGCGGAGATCCTCCAAAGTCTTGTTTTCTATATCCTAGATATAGATACCCATCGCTATCAAAAGTAGCAAACAAAATTAAATTTTTATCCCATTCTAAATTCAAATTATTTAATTCATCTTCTACTAATTCATTATTTTTAATAGTAAGAACACGTGATTTGCCAATATTATCAGTAAATTTTGAAGAAAAGAAAATAAATTTATTTGATTTAGTATCATAGTCAAAAGAATTAATTTCTTCTTTATGTAATAATATTGAATTAGTAGAATCCCAATATTTAAAATCATGACCATCAAAACAAACAATACCTCTAACTCCAATGTACCACAGCAATCCATTATTATCAACAATCATCCTGTGTCCAGAATTATAATTTGGAATAGGAACATGCGATGGTATATCAAAATTTGTTATTTCTTTAGTTTTAACATTCATTTTCGACAAAATATAATATTTCTGCGTACTAATCCATAAATCATTATTATTTAATGCTAAATTTGTAACATATTGATTTGGTAAATCTGAATTAGTATCATTAATTAGTAGAGTATCGCTATTATTAATAAACAATAAACCATATCTGCTACCTGCATAAATATTATCTTCATCAACTTTTAAATCAGTAATAAAGTCATTATAAATATCTAAAGGAGTATTTCTATAATCCAATCTTGACCATTTAGCATTTTCATCTAAAATATCAATTCCACCAGCCCACGAAGAGAAATATATATTTTTTGAATTACTTAAAATAGTCGTCACTTTGCAAAGAAAATAACTACTATCAGGCTCAAAATTGCGTTTAGGATGATACACATTCCAATCTCTAGAATACATTGATAAACAATTAAATAATAAAATAAAAGTAAATAATACTGATTTCATAAATACCTCGAAATATTAAAATAAGAGAAAGAGTTACTCCTTTATCTCAGATACACTTATTCACATCATTGGTTACTTTTCATACAATTTTTTTTAAGTTACTCTTGCACCAAATATAAATACTTTTGAACTTAGAATAAGAATTCTTGAAATTTTATTTATAAATATTGAATTGCTAATCAATATATCAGACTATTTACTTGTATGAATAAACATATTAAAACAATAATAATTGTCTAAAATAATACATAGGCTTTATTGAAAATTAAATCAATAAAGCCTATCCAATCTAACAATATTTATTAATTATTTTTTTTATTTAATTGAGTCAATAATTTTTTCCGTGTTGCAAACATAAGCAAAGCCAAAAGATAAATTTAACAGACTAGCCAGATGCATCTCCTCATTAATACTTCCAGTGGCATCAGCAGGAAAGAACACACGATAATCACGATAGTACGCATCGCGTGCAGTGGACTCACAACACATATTAGTCATAATTCCTGTAATCAACAAATCTTCGACTTTTAGGCATCTCAATATAGTTTCAAGATCTGTATTGTAAAATGCCGAATAGCGATGCTTTAATATTTGTTTTTCACCTGCTAATGGCTTAATCTCATCATGTACTTCGCTTTCTGGGCTACCTTCGATACACATACCTTCCCACCATTGCTTCATTATTCCAGAATCTAAATTATCCGGATGATGGACATGCAGAGAATATATAACCGGGCGACCGGCTTTTCTATATATTTCGAGTAATTTTTTGATTTTCGGCATTATGGCTAATCCACCACAAGTAAATGTGGGAGATTTTTCATCCAGGAAAAATTTCTGCATATCTATAATCAGCAAAGCGGATTTATCAAAATTCAGTTCCATCTCGTGAGTATTGAAAGGCGCTATTTTTGTAAGCCATTCATTAGCTTTAGCTTCGAGATTATCAGAACTTACATAGTAATTCATAATTTACCTCAATTATATGATTAAATCTATCAACTCAATTAATAATGGATAGATATAAAGAAAGCTAAGAAGTTTAGTTGCGCCTAATATTTTACAATTTTTGCTAATTTGATTTAAAGATAAAATTTTATCAATATAATGATTTTGAAAAATAGAAATGTTTTCATAAATTTAATTTTAATCAAAAATATATAATTAAATGAAAAATCAAAAACTTATTATTAAGATATTATTTGTTATAGGAATAGTTGCAATTATCATTAAAATATTTAACAATTATTCTTTCGATAACAATCATTTTTCAAATGTATTCAATAATGCTTCTACAGGGATTACAGATACCTCAAAAACAAAATTGTTACAAACAAATACAATAATAAACTATAATATGTGGACTATAGATAAATCTTTATTAAGTAATTATCTGCAACCATCATGGAATAATGATTATATTATGGAAACAAATAATCAAAAATATGCATTGTTTTTTTATAACATTAATGAAATAAGCATGGGAGCTTATTTTGCATCTTTTGCAATCTATAATAAAACAAATTCTAGAAAACCTTTTTTTGAAAGTAAAAATTTAGCTGCTTGGTTTGAATTTGAAAAAAGCGCTTATTATGCCAAAGAATCTGATTGTCTTATTTTTAAGATCCCAAATTACACAAACCAGGATAGTTCTAATAGTATGCAAATCCTTTTAATTAAACCATCACAAAACAAATACTCTTTGCTAAAATTGAATCAAAACATAGTTTTATCAAAATTCAAAGAACATAATAAAGATCAAATCTTTGTTTTAAACGAAGAAAAACCAGACAATAAAATTGATAAATTGATTAATCTTTCCACTCAAAATTGGCTTGATTTAAGCACAATA
>JAUQWR010000167.1 GCA_030835065.1 Candidatus Kapaibacterium sp. | reverse complement strand
CAAATGGACATTTAAAAGCCAATGGTCTATAGAACCAATTATTAGAGTTGCATTTCCAATAGGCGAGCTTGATGGCTTGAGTTATAGTGGTTTTGGATTAGGGGTCAACCTTGGTTATTCTTGGTAATCACAATAAAAATTCTTAAGTTTGAATTCCGAATAGAGAATAAAACTATTCGGAATTTTTTTTAAAAAAAAGTTTGGATAATATCCAAAATAGTCGTAAGTTTGTAACTCTAAAAAATTATTGATAAGTGAACTGTTGAAAAAATATGGCACATCATAAGTCAGCGATTAAAAGAATTAGACAGTCAAAGAAAAGAAGACTGTATAATAGAGCAAATAAAAAATTAGTAAAAGTAGCTTTGAAAGCAGTACACGAAGCTAAAACATACGATGAAGCTATGGAGAAATTCCGTAAAGCTATGAGCGTACTTGACAAGGTATCAGCTCGCGGAGTAATCCACAAGAATGCAGCAGCAAATCGTAAGTCAGCTTTGTCGAAAGTAGTAAAACGCTTGCAAGCTGCTTCCTAAAAAATTTTGCGGATGCACCCGTAGCTCAACTGGATAGAGCACCTGACTACGGATCAGGAGGTTTGGGGTTCGAATCCCTACGGGTGTACTATTTCTTGTTTGCAAAAGCTTGAAAAATAAAGATTTACAAGGAATCGTAAAAAGCTATCTTAAGCATATCTTACGGTTTTTGGAAATATTGTAATTAAAAGCACTTCTTAATAGAAGTGCTTTTTGTTTATTTTGATATCTTATCCCGAAATTCTTGCAGTGTTAGATGGTCGTTACTTTTGTCGAAGAGTTCGTTTAGAAGGTAATTCATGTTTTTATACCTAAATTTTCTTTGAGATCTTATAAATCTTAATTCCGCATCAAAACTTTCATGACCTACTAGATCACGAAATTGCTCGCTGAATCTTCTAGCTATTTGTTGTTTGACAAATAGACGCTTAATTGTCGATACCGATTTATTACAATATGTTGCAAATTCAGGCTGAGAATATCCAAAGACCTTTAAAAGTCTATGTAATTCATAACCGGATAGATTGATATTTTCCATGTTTTCTCCTTTTGACACTATTTTGGTCTATATAGAAAATTATACTAGTACTATTTTAAACATAAATGCTATGTTTTTCAACTTATGTGAACCTGCTTTAAGCGAATTATGTGTGATTTTGTTTAAAAATACAATTTTATGTATTTTCTTAGTATGTAAATCTCCGTTTATAATAATTTCTTTAATTGGAGTTTCTAGAATTCTAAGCTTTCTTATTATTCTAAAATTCTAACTTTTCTAATCAATATTGTATTTCAAGTTAATTGAAATATTTTTCCATTATCTTCTTTAAGTATTCCATTTTTTATTGCAGTTTTTATACGATAATAAGCAGTTTTTGAATTTATACCTTGATTTTCCATCTCATTCACTAGGTCTTTTCTATTCATAGAGTCAGAAGAAAAATAGACTCTCCAATTTGTTAAGCTTTTATTCTCAATATCGTCTTCAAAAAATTCTATAAATTCCCAATTGCCGGAATTGAATTCAATTGTCATTGTTTTTTCATCAATGTCTCTGCCTCTTAGAAACAATTTGCCGGAATTTTTACCGATTTTGTGAAGTACTATTTGTCCGTCTGCAGCAGAAATTTCTCCACTTGATCCCATAATTTCCTCGAAAACATCATCTTTTCTATTAAATTTATAGTTTTTACGTAAATGTGTAATTGCTATAATTGTAACTCCAAATTCTTTTGTAATGTTCTGAATTTTTGCTCCAAAAGCATAATCAGCCAAATAAATATTATTGCTTGGAGTATTTTCTTTAACTCTACCAAGTGTGTCAATTACAATCAATTTTAAATCAGGAAATTTAAGTATTTCATTTTTTAGT
>JAUQWR010000166.1 GCA_030835065.1 Candidatus Kapaibacterium sp. | reverse complement strand
TGGTGAAAGACTTAATATCTCCAGCATGACTTCTGAGCAGATCATTAGTATCACCATATTCATCCGACAATATTTTATGAGACTTAAGAGCCTTATAAAATTCAAATCTTTCGTCGGTATTAAGTCGTATTTCTTTAAATTCATCGAAATTTTGATGAAATTGTACAGTGTTATCTGTGGAATAATAAATCAAGCGAGCAATATATTCCTGATTATCATCAACTTCGTATTCAAAAAGCATAACAGTAGAAGACTTAGTAGCAATTCTGAGTTTATTAATAAAATCTTGCACTTTATCGCGCCAGTTCTTATTTTTTAGAAATTGTTCGGCACCATAACTAATAATCTCCAAAACTTCGTCGCGTTCAATAATTTTACGTTCATACATTTTGCGTTCAGTAATATCGCGCATTATGCCTTGTACTAACAGCTCATCTCCGAGCTTGAGCGGTACTGTTGTTACTTCAACGTCGATTACTCTGCCGTCTTTTCTTCTTACTCTAATTTCATATTGATTATCGATAGGAAGATTATTCTTCCTCCGATTATATCTATCTAACATAAAAGCTCTCGATTCATCATCGAGCATAACATTGAAGTCGAAGTCCTGAGCTAAAAGTTCCTTTTCGGAGTATCCGGTCATTTCGCAGAATTTTGAATTTACATATTCATAATGATTATTATGGATTAGATAAATTCCATCGAAGGCTTGTTCTATCAAAATTCTGTATTTTTGCTCGCTCTCGCTAAGAGCACTTTCGGCTTTAAATCTTTCGCGCAAATCTCTTCCAATAATCAAGACTGCGTCATTAATCCCTGAATGAGAAAATGGAGTAACAAGAGTTTCTAATGGGATTACTTCGCCACTTTTTGCGCAAATCTCGAGAAAACGAATAATGGTTCCATCTAAATTTAGTCTGTTTTTAATTCTCTGCGGAGTCCACTCTTTATATTTTTGCAACAAGAAATTCTCAGCACCTGCACCTATAACTTCAGTTTTTTCATAACCTGTGGCATCGAGCACTGATTTATTAGCAAAAATCACCTTATTATCATCGTTTATAACAATAATAAAATCTTTGGCTGTTTCGGTAACTAATCTATAATTTTCTTCGCTTTTTCTTAATTTTTCAAGGATTTGCCATCTATTTAAACTAATTGAGAAAGTAGATAATATTTTTTCTATACTTTCTTGACCATAAGGACTGATATCAGATTCTTTTTTTGCAACAAACATGCATCCAAAATGCTCATCGTTTATATTAATAGGAAATCTCAAAACATTGTTATAGCTCAATATATTATTATCTAATGAAAAGCTAAACTCATTTACTATATCTTTTGAGCAAATTCCAATTAATTCTTCTGGATTGAATCCGCTATAAAAATGTTGAAATAGAGAATTGTAAATTTTTAAAGTAATCGAATCAATTTTATATTCATTATTATCGTTTTTCAAATACAAAAAGCCAAAATCTGCATCACAAATATCAAGTGATTTTTCCAAAAGCAAATTTACCACATCATTAATTGAGCGTTGAGCAATAAAAGCAGAACTAATTTCAGCAATTGCAGTGTGTAGCTTAAGATCTGATTGAATCATAAATTCATATCTAGATCTATCTTTAGAATTGAACACAATTTCGCTAAAAGTCTTGATCAATGTCAAATCTTCGTCAGACCAAATAACTTCAAGTTCTTTATTGAATAGAATAAACACACCAACGGGCTTTTCATGAATCAAAACAGGAATAATCAATAAATTTTTCAGGTCAAATTCATCCATGAAAGCTTTTAATTCATCGGCAGGACATACTTTAGAATAAAATCTATTAAAATTAATTATCTGCAAATCGCCTGAGAGCAATCTTTCATGCAACCATTTATCAAATGCAAGTTTCTTTTGATTTACCGAAAATGCCTCTGCAGAAAAGTCCGGCAGCCAACGATTAGTACAGCTCACGCTCTGTCCATTAAAATCAAACAAAGCGCTGCCACTTGCGTTACAAAAAACAGATATTATTTCGAGAGCAAAATCAATTTCTTCTTCTACTTCTTCAATTCTTAAGTTTATTAGTCTTGTAGATATTTCATTCAAAAGAGATTCAAATTGAATTCTATAGTTCAGTTTGCGTCTGAGCAATGCTTCGTTTGTAACATCCCGCATCATCGAGCAAATATAAATTTCATTATCTGTAAACACCGGGTATGAAATCATAGACACAATACGCGAACTTCCATCCACATTGCTTACTTTACGTTCGTATATACTTGGTTTGCCTTGGCTTACTATATTGCTAAGCCTCTGAAGTGTTACTTTTTTCAAATATTCAAATTTGTCTGGAGTTTTAGTTGCGTTTTCAAGAAATAGAGTAGGAACTTCCCAAAGTTTCATCGTAAGTGCTTGCTCTCTAGAAACACCAGTCAGATCATAAAGCGAATCATTCCATTCCAG
>JAUQWR010000165.1 GCA_030835065.1 Candidatus Kapaibacterium sp. | reverse complement strand
AATAAACCCGGTGGTACACTCAATTTTGATGGCAATCAATTAGATTTTAATGTTGCAAGTGGATTTAATAATATTTTCGATGTTGCTACTAATGGTAAAATGATATTAACAAAAGAAAATATTGATATTAATATTGATTCTTCTCGATTTGTATATAATAAAAAAATTGCATGGGAAATTTCTACACCAATTTTGGCTTCGATTGGAAAGCAGGGTATTATTATCAAACAATTCAGAATTGGCAGAATGGGCTCCGAACGTATTTCTCTGGAAGGAGTTTTTGATGATAGGACAGCTAAAGGTATTAAACTAAACTTATATGACTTCAAATTAAACGATATCGCTATGTTTGTTCCGGCAGCCAATGCTAAGCAATTATTAAATCTAAGTGGTAATTTGGATTCATTAACTATTAGCATTGATGGAAATCTTTCGATGCCTTTGATTTATGGTAATATGAATATCAGCGATTTAGCCTGGGCTGGTAATAAAGTTGGTAATTTTTCTGCTATTTTTAAACATGAAAATGCTAATATTAGCTCATATGCTCAATTGTATAATCCAAAAATTAGCAATAAAGATAAAATGCTTGATATATCTGTAAATTCATTTCCAATGTATCTTGGTACAGATAGTGTGAAGTCAAGAATTCGTTCTGATATTCCTATGGATATAGTGGTCAAAGGTAAAGAATTTCCGGTCAAATTAATATCTCCATTCGTACCTAATGTATCAGAATTGAATGGTGCTGCCGATTTGAATCTTGTAATTTCAGGATTTGCACCTGATAATTTCCAGTATTCCGGCAATATTAAAGTAAATAATGGTTACTTTGTGCTGAACAACACAAATATACCATATACAGTAGCCGGAGAAATTGGAATTGAAACCGGTAAAATCTCTTTAAATAAAATAAAATTGAAAAACCTGCCAAATCAATTGCCTGATGGTGCAGCAGATATAAGTGGCGAAATTAAGTTAGATAAATTTGAATTGAAAAATATTGATATTTCAATAAAATCAAACAGATTGCTTGTGATGAATGACGAAACAGCCGCTGCTATGCCAAATTTATATGGCACTTTTATTATTGGTACCGAAGCCAGACCATTAAGGTTTCATGGAACATTGACTACACCCGAACTCGATGGTGATATTGTGGTCTGGAATGCCGAATTGAAAATGCCTAAATCTAATGTCAGGCAATTCACTAAGACTACTTTTAAGTACGAAGTAAAAGGCAAAACCAAAAGATATTATGTTACGACAAATACTGATTCTATTTTAGCAAGCCAACAGCAGGCTAAGACTAATGGAACAAATTTTGCAGATTTGATCAATTATGATTTAAACATCAAGATGAAGTCGTTTTCAGTAATAATTGATCTTGGCAATTTGATGGAAGTATATGCAAAAGTTGGAAATAAAGATCAATCTCAACCATTGAGATATGTCAAATTTAGAAATGTGAATACAGCCAAACTTTATGGTGGCGAGCTTGAGTTGAAAGAAGGATCTACTCTTAAAGTATTTAGAATTATGAATACTAAAGGCAGTATATCTTTCCCTACTGGCAAGATTGATAATCCCCAATTGAATATAGAAGCATCTTATGATGGAAAATTTATTGAAGGAAATATTACAACAAATTATACAGTCAAAGTATTTGTGAGCGGAATGAAAGAAAGACCTGAATTGAAACTTACATATTACCTTAATGGTATTGAGCAGGGTGGAGATGCAAAAAAAGTAGAGGAAGATGCTTTTTATTTACTTACTACTGGCAAGCCAAAAAGAGATCAAGGTATCGGTTCAAATTCAAATATTCTTGGTGAAGGGCTTAATATGGGTATTTCGCAAGTAGCAAGCAAATCTCTCACTGAATTGCTGCTCGGCACAGGAGTAATTCAAAGTGCCGACGTAACATTCAAGGGTGAAGGTATTGAAACTGCACAAGTGAATCTCACAGGTTCTTTATTTGGTGTAGCAAATTGGACAATAGGCGGAACTGTTGGAGACTTGTCTTCTAATAATGAAATTATTATTGACGTTCCGATTTCAGTGCAGTCAAAAGCATTCAATAATTTTATATTGCAGCTTACAAAATCTACCAACTTGAATGTTAGTACTCAAATGCAAGACTCAAAAGATTTTGAAATTAAAATTAAATTTGGTGGCAGCTGGTAAGGAAAATTTGTTATAAAATGAAACAATTATATGATTTTATCGTTAACTGCATTTTAACATTTTTTTTAGTCAAACTTAATTTGTTTGGCTTTTTTGTAAAAAAAAACTATTTTTGATTTGAATTTCGATGTTAATAAAGATAAAAATTAGTCAAAATAATAAAATAATACGGAGATAAAATTGGACATCTTTGAAAAATGTTTCTCATTTACGAGAGCCGATGAAGTAAAGGCAGCTGGTTTGTATCCATATTTTCATGCAATAGAAGAAAACGAAGGACCAGTAGTTTTCATCGAAGGCAAGAAAATGGTGATGGCAGGTTCGAATAATTATTTGGGATTGACAGCCGACCCACGCGTTCGCGATGCAGCGCATAAATCAATTGATAAATATGGAACTGGCTGCTCAGGTTCGAGATATTTGACAGGTACACTCGATTTGCATAATATTTTGGAAGAAAGATTAGCAAAGTTTTTGGGTGTCGAAGCTGTTCTTCTTTTCAGTACAGGTTATCAAACAGCATTAGGCGTAATCTCTACTTTAGTTCAAAAAGGCGAGTATATTGTTTCTGACAAAGAAAACCATGCTTGTATCATGAATGGTGCTATGCTTGCTAAAGGTGGATTCGCTGAATTTAAAAGATATAAACACAATGACATGGAAGACCTCGAAAAAGTACTTTCAAGCTTGCCTACTCATGTTGGTAAATTGATTGTTACTGATGGTGTCTTTTCTGTTTCTGGCGAAATTGTTAATCTTCCTGATTTAGTAGCTGTAGCTCATAAATATGGTGCTAGAGTGCTTGTCGATGATGCCCACTCTGTAGGTGTTATTGGCAAAGGTGGTCGTGGAACTCCTTCTTACTATAACTTAGTAAAAGAAACTGATTTAGTGATGGGTACTTTCTCAAAGACTTTTGCTTCTTTAGGTGGTTTTGTTGGCGGTGCAGAGCGCGTTATCAACTATTTGAAACATACCTCGCCAGCTATTATTTTTAGCGCCAGCCCTACTCCTGCTTCTTGTGCAGCTACTTTAGCAGCTTTAGATATTTTGGAAGAAAAACCTGAATTGGTTGATAAACTTATTGCTAATGCAGACTATATGCGCAAAGGATTTAAAGAGCTTGGATTTAAGATTGTTGAATATCCTACTGCTATTGTTCCAGTTATTGTTGGCGAAGTCGAATTAGCATTCCTTTGCTGGCGTAAGCTCTTCGATAAAGGTGTGTTTGTAAATGCATTTATTCCGCCTGGAGTACCACCTAACATGAGCATGATGCGTACAAGCTATATGGCTACTCACGAAAAAGAACATCTAGATTTTATTCTTGAAGCTTTCTCTGAAGTTGGTAAAGAGCTTGGCTTGATCTAAATATCTTTTAATTATTAATGTAAAAGGACTGAATCAGTTTGGCTGATTTAGTCCTTTTTGTTTTAAATGAACGAGTTGTAAAATCAGATATATTAATCCTATTAAAATAAATGATTAATTTATTTACACAAATTTAATATAAAGCAATAAAAAATCGTTATTTAACGTTTACTCAAAATATTATTTGATGAATTTTGTTTGGTTGTATAACTTACGGGGCATTTATGAAATCACTCATTTACGCATTTCTAATGATTGCAGTATCCTCATTAGCATTTTCGCAGACAGAAAAAGTAGCTGACGACTTTAAAATTAAAGCGGAATTGCAGATGAGATCGGAACTAGACGGACGCGACTTTTCTAATAAAACCTACCCACTATCTTTTACTAGTTTAAGAACCAGAATCGGTGTTGAAAAGAAAATTTCAAATATACTATTGTTTGTGCAATTGCAAGATGCCAGATTATTTGGCGAAGCAGCAAATACTGCAGGCAATCTAAAAGCAACAGATTTGCACCAAGGCTATGGACTATTCAGTAATATGTTCGATTCACCATTGTCATTGCAAATGGGACGCTTCGAAGTGAATTACAATACTGGAAGAATTATTTCATCAAGCCAATGGGGCTACACTGCACGTTCTTTCGATGGTGCAAAGCTTAACCTCAAACTTGATAAGTTTTCAGTGGATTTCCTTGCTCTTACAAATACTAACTCAGTTGGATATTTGGGCCAAGCAATACCAGATACAAGCCAATATCCATTTCCATCTGTACCTGAAAAAGGTTATAATGTGTGGGGAGCATGGAGTAAGATTGATTTGTTTGAAGGCTCTGCATTAGATTTATTTGCAATTTATGAATCGAATAGAGCTAATACTACTAAGAAAAACCCTGCTTTAGCTAGATGGACTGCCGGGCTTAATTATGGATTAAAAGCCGGAGATTTTAATTTATGGCTCGAAGGTGCCTATCAATTTGGTACTGCAGGCGATCAAAGCAAAACAAATGATCCGAAAGATGTTGCTGCATTTTTGGCTGCTATTAGCGCTAGCTACAAATTGTCTGACTTCGTTTTTGGTTTGAATTTCGATGTTCTATCCGGAACAAGCTTAAGAGATCAAGCTGCAGGCAAAGTAACTAATAATTACGATGGTTCGTATATGGGCAAGCACACATTCTTTGGTTATATGGATTATTTCAGCAATCAAGCAAAAGGTACAAAAGGGCTTGGCGTAAATGATGCTTATCTGAGATTAGAATACAAACCTAAAGAAAGCAATTTTTCTGCTCAGCTCGATGGTCATTATTTTATGACAAATAAAGCTTATAAAATCAACGCTGAAGATAATAATAATTTGGGTATGGAGTTTGATTTGTTGCTCAAGTATCAAATGATGAAAGGCGTAACATTTGAATTGGGTAATTGCTTGTTTATGCAAGGCGATGTAACAAAAGATTTATATGATATAAATAGAACTGATGGCGATAAATATAATAGAGAAGATATTGGTCATTGGTCTTATTTAATGCTTAGAATGGCATTATAATTAAATTAAAGTAGGGAAGAGTATAATTCTAATATTATACTCTTCCATCTACTATCATACCTTTAGACATTTCAGAAGTTTTCAGCTTACCATTTCTAGTAAACAAAACGTGTTTTTCAATCAAATCAGAATTTTCTGGGAATAATTGCTTAAAAAAGGTTCTTTCTTTTTTGGTCAATAATTCCTTATTTGCCTGATTAATTGAATTTTTAGTATCGGATTGCTTGTCCGCATTAGTTTTAGCCACAACATTAGCATCTCTACTAATCTCAGTTTTAAGATTTTCGAGACCATTAGTATATGGATTTCTATAAGCATTGAGAACATTAATATTCAT
>JAUQWR010000164.1 GCA_030835065.1 Candidatus Kapaibacterium sp. | reverse complement strand
GTTTAGTTCGGAATTGTACTCCTGCTCGGATCAACATTCTAAAAGTATCAAATGCAGAATGACCGATTGCAAAAACAAACAAATCGGCATCCATTTGCCCTTTGTTTGTATCAATAGATTCCACCATTCTTGAATTTGATATTATACCAATACATTTTGTTTCAAAATGTATTTCAGCACCTAGTTCAATGAGTTTTTCTCTTATATTTTTTGCAACTTTAATTAGGTTGTTGCTTCCAATATGAGGATGCGACAAATATTCTATTTCTTCGGGAGCTCCGGCTTCTATATATTTTTTAATTATATATGATTTTTCAGGACGAATATTTTTACTTCTCGAAGTTAGTTTGCCATCAGAAAATGTTCCTGCACCACCTTCACCATAACAATAATTGCCATACTCACTAAATTCACCGGTAGTTTCAAATGTATTAATAAGTTTAGATCGTTTATCGACATCCGCACCTCTATCGATAATAACAACATTATAACCTGCTTCTAATAAAATAAAAGAAGCAAATACTCCTGCAGGTCCAAATCCTACAACAACAGCTTTTTTGGGGACAATTGTTTTATTAATGTTGAGTGTTTCTGTCTCGGTAATCTTATCTTTAAAAATTTCAGATATTACAGCTACTCTGATTTTCCAGTGGATTCGGCGTTTATTGCGTGCATCCAGACTTTTCAAATCTATAGAATACTGAAAATCATCAGTTCTAATAATTTTTTTTATGGCTTTTTGCAAATCATCTTTCGAATAATTTGTTGGAAGCTCAAGATCAATATATTTTATACCCATTATTTACCTTCAAAAAAAACATCATACCAAACACAAAGCATCAAAAGCGAAAAGATTTGAGTATTATTGTTTTTCTTAGCGGAATAATGCTGAACCAATAAATTATTAATATATTTTTTATCTAAAATATTCTCTTTTATCAATCTCGAATTCAAAATTTTATCTTGAGAATAAGTCTTCCAATCGTTTGCAAGCCATTCACTTACGGGCGCAGCAAATCCTTGTTTTTTTCTATAGATAATATCGTTGGGAAGAATTGATTCAACAGCTTTTTTAAGAATATATTTAGTAGTTTTTCCGTCAGGCATTTTCATTTTTGGAGGAATAGACATAGTAAATTCTACCAATCTATGATCTAAAAATGGTACTCTGGCTTCGATGCTATGAGCCATTCCAATTTTATCGACTCTCATCAACAAAATTTCAGCTAATCTTTGGCTTAATTCCAAAAATAGCATACGCTGAAAATAATCAGCATTAGGTTGTATCGAAAGAGAATCAATATGCATTTTACTTGCATATTCAGCAGGAATACCAATTTTTGATTTTAATTTATCATTAAATAATAATGAAAGATGAGTTGGAGAAAAAATAGATACTCCACTCCAATAAAACTCCTCATCATGTGCAGCACGTCTAACATAATCAAGAGCTAAATGCTGATTCATCATCGAAAACAATGGTTTTACGCTTGTATGAACAGCTTTTCTTGCAAATTTTGGCAATGATTTGAATGCTTTCCAATATGAATTATGAAAATTGTAGTGCTGAATCATCCATGGATAGCCAGCAAATTGTTCGTCGCTTCCCTCTCCGACTTGTACTACAATAGTCCCGGAATCTCTTGTAAGTTTACTTAAAAACCATAATGGGATACAAACAGGATCTGCATTAGGTTCATCTTCATGAAATGCAAGTTTATCAAGAATTGGTAATGAATCCTTAGAATCAATCAATATTTCTTTATGATTTGTTTTAAAAATCTCAGATATTTTTCTTGCATATTTGAGTTCATTATATTTTTCTAATTCTTTAAATCCAACGGTAAAAGTATCGACTGGACGATTCATTAATTCAGCCATCAAAGCAACATTAACACTTGAATCAATACCACCACTCAAAAACACACCAAAAGGAACATCACTCATCATTCTGGCATCCACAGCTTTTCTCAATAGAGAAAGAGTTTCTTCCTGAAGTTCCTTTTCATTCATATTTGTATATTGAGATTCTTTTTGGAAAGGCGACCAATATCTTTTGATTTGGAAATTACCTTTAAGATCTAACTTAAAGTAATGCCCTGCAGGAATTTTTTTTACACCTTTAAATAAAGACTCTTCACGGCTTGTAAGACCAAAATTTAAATAATTTGGCAATTCGTCGAGATTCATTTCTTTTTGGATGCTAGGATGCTGAAGTATTGATTTAATCTCAGAACCAAAAATAAACCTACCATTTTTGTTAGAAAAATAAAGAGGTTTGACACCAATTCTATCTCTAGCCCCAAAAATTTCTTTTTTAAGATTATCATAAATAACAAAATCCCACATACCTAACATTTTATCAAGTATGCCTTCGCCCCATTCTAAATATCCATAAAGAATAGTTTCGGTATCAGTCTGAGATTTATATTTATAACCTTTTTGAATTAATTCTTGACGAATTTCTGCATGATTATAGATTTCACCATTGAAAACAATAGTCAATCTTTTGTCTGGAGTATGCATGGGTTGATGGCCGGCTGGGCTAAGATCTATGATTGCTAATCTTCTGAAAGTAAA
>JAUQWR010000016.1 GCA_030835065.1 Candidatus Kapaibacterium sp. | reverse complement strand
TCTTAGGTTCCTCTGCGGTTTGCAATTCCTGAACCAAAGCCTCTTCAGCTTCTTCTTTAATTTTCTTATATCTATAGAAAGCCAATCCGGCAAGTATCATAGCTAAAAAGAAAAAAGGAATAAATGGAAAACCCGGAAGCAAAGATACAGTAATAAGACCAACTGCAGTAATAGCCAAAGGCTTTGGTTTAGATGCAAATTGAGTTGTAAGCTCAGCATCAAGATTATCAGTACCTGCAGATCTAGTAACCACCAAACCGCCTGCGACAGAAACTAAAAGAGAAGGAATTTGAGCAACCAAACCTTCGCCAATTGTCAATATAGTATAAGTAGCTGCAGCTTCTGCAAAAGGCATATCAAGCTGAAGAATACCAATTGCAAAACCACCAATAATATTAACGGCAGTAATAATCATACCTGCAATTGCATCGCCTTTTATAAATTTGGCAGCACCATCCATTGCCCCAAAGAAGTCAGATTCTCGTGATAATTCATCTCTTCTTTTGCGAGCAGTTTGTTCATCAATATATCCAGCATTTAAGTCGGCATCAATACTCATTTGCTTGCCAGGCAAAGCATCTAATGTAAATCTGGCACTAACTTCAGCAATACGAGTCGAACCCTTTATCACCACTATAAAGTTAATCACAAGAAGTATAATAAATATAATCACACCGACCACATAATTGCCTTTGATAACAAAAGTACCAAATGCTTCAATTATATTACCGGCATGAGCTTCGCCGAGTATCAATCTAGTGGATGCAACGTTCAATCCAAGCCTGAACAATGTCGATATAAGCAATACAGTTGGGAATGAAGAAAATTCAAGAGGTGCTCTCATATATACTGAAATTAAAAGAATGAGAACAGAAATACCCAAACTCAAAGCCAAAAACATATCGAGCATAAATGGCGGAAGAGGAATAATCAATAATCCAATAACCATTAGAATACCGCCGGCTAGCAAAATATCTTTATTGTTTTTTGCTATTGGACCAACAGTATCCTTGACTTTGCTAACAGTCGGATTGTTCATTATCGCCAATTGTCTATTTTTAGCCATATATTTATTTAAAATTTTAAAACTTAATCTTTAGCATGCTTAATTATATATCTTGATAAGTCTTTTATACTAATATTATTACATAATATCTACAGACTTATATTCAAACAAAAGTATTTAATAATTCAACACGCCTAATAATAAATGCAAAAGCAAAGCCAAAAAAAAACAGCCGGCATAATGCCAGCTGCTCAACTTGTTGTTTGTGAAAATGCAAATTGCATTTAATTGAAATTACACTTTGCGTTTAGCAAGGTAAGTTTCAAATTTTGTCAACTGTTCAGGAGTTAAAATACCCTTGATAGCAGTGATAAATGTTTCTTCGCAAGCTTTGATAGCAGCCAAAGCAGCTTGGATAGTAGGATCATTTTGGATAGCTGTTCTTGTAGCTTCGTTCAAAGCTTTCAATTGAGCCATAGCTTCTTCACGAGTAATAGTGCCAGCTTTTAAGTCAGCAATAATAGCTAATCTTTGAGTATTAGCAGCTTTGATGATATCCATTTGTGCATTGCGGAGCAAAAGTCTGTTTTCTTCAACACAAAGTTTGTGAGCTTGCATAAAGCCTTCAACTTGAGTTTTTTGTTCGTCAGTCAATTGCAAAGCTTTCAAAACTCTACCTAAGTTGAAAAATTCTGGTCCTTTGCCTGGGCGTCCTGGTTTCATACCTTTATCGTCTGGGCGTCCGCCTTTACGATCGTCTGATGCACCGGTCATTTTCATATCATCTACTGGGCAGTAAAGACCCATAGCATTTGTTTCTGTTGCTTCATAAATATCGCCAACTTCTGTCGATGTTGTTGGAAGCATGTAATTAACATTTTCGAATCTGTCTGCTGATTGAGACTCAACAGGATCTGTTACGCCAACCTTATCGCAAGATGCTAATGTGATCATCGCGACGATTGCGAACATTGCTAAAAGTGTCTTTTTCATAAGAACTCCTTTAATTTGTTTAATATTATTATTTCGATAACCCATTTGACAAGAGAAATGCAATAAGGTTTAATTTTGTTACAACGTCATATTTTTGCGACGTCACACAGTCTAAACTATTATATTGTAAAGAAATATAATTTTCTTTAACTACTTTTACTTGTACTTAACATCAAAAATATTTGATTTAAAGATATTATTATTTTTCTTTAACTAAAAACTAATATAATAGCTAATTTAGTTTACTTATATTAGTATTTTGAATAATTTAACAATTAATTTTTCCTTTATTAAATGAAAATTATAATCGGAATAGTAATTCTATTAAGCACTAGCTTTAATATAGGATTAGCTCAAAATTTCAAAGACGAATATAATGCGATTATTCGAAATAAATTTATTGATGACAGTCTAAGATTATCAAAACTTCATGTTATAGTCGAAGATTTAATCAAAAAAAAGCATAAGGAAGCTCATAATTATGCTGAACAAGCTTTAAAATTTGCCGACGAAAATGGCAACTATTCTCAAAAATCGATAGCCTACTTCGACTATGCTTACTTACTTGAGACCAATTATAAGTTTGCCGATGCATTAAAATATTACTTTAAGTCGGTTAATTTTGCAGTAAAAGGATTTAATTATCCAATTCAAATCAAATGCCTTCTAAATATGGCTGCAATAGAGCAAGCTAATGGTAATTACGATAAATCTCTTGATTATCTGGAAAGAGCTGGTCAAATTTCTAGTTTCATTGGTGATAATGCTTCCTATCAAATTTATTCAAACAACCTTCTGAATCTTTATATGAAATGGGGCAAATATAGAGAAGTCTTGGTATATTATATAAGAGGTATGGATTTTGGCGGTTATAAAGATTCATTAAGTAAAGCTTATAATTATACCAATCTTGCTAATTGCTACATACACCTTAATACTCCTGAACATGCTTTAGCTGTATTAAAACCTGCTCTTAGTATATTTGAAAAATTTAATGACAATCATGGTATAAACACTGCTCTGCTTCATTATGCTAATATTTATATTAATAAAAATGACTTTGACAAAGCAAATGAAATTCTCAAACATGCAGAAATGCACATCGTTTTAGAAAAAGATGAATTACTCAAGATTAATTATTATTATATCAAATCTCAATATTATTACAAACAGAGAATTTTTAAAAAAGCTTATAATGCTATTTACGAAGCTATTCAAATTGCACGAAAATATAATATCAAAGACGGTTTGCCTGATTACTACAAACAAATTGCTGATATATTAAATCAATTGGGTAATTACAAAGAAGCTTATTATTATTCTCAAGAATTTATAAAACTTAGTGCCGAGCTTTATACTGATAAATTCAATCGTAAGCTATCCGATATGGCTCTTAAAATGAAGTCTGAAACTCAAGAAAAAGAAATTGCTCAACTTAGATATACTCAACTATCACAAGATATAGAGCTTAAAGATAGCGAACATAATCTTAATATTTCCATTATCATTTCTATACTTTTTATTATTGTTTTGCTTGTTATTCTTTTCAGATTCAAACATACGAGAGCATTTAATAAAAAACTCAAAGAATCTGAAATTAAGCTTTCTCAGCTTAATGCCACTAAAGACAAGTTTTTTTCTATTATCGCTCATGATCTGCGTGGACCTCTTTCTTCTGCTATGAATACAGCAGAACTTTTGTCAGAAAATTATCATGATTTCTCGATAGACGAGCACAAGGAATCTCTCGAAGATTTAAAAAATTCTGTTTCTAATATTTATAAATTGACTGAAAACTTATTGACTTGGTCTCGTGCTCAAAGAAACCATATCGAGTATTACGAAGTGAATGCTCCTCTAAAAATGCTTGTAGATCAAAACATATCTCTGCTTAGTCATTTGGCAAATAACAAACGGATAGCTATTATTGACAAAACTCAAGATATCGACATTAAGGTAGATGTGAATTTGTTTAATACTATACTTAGAAATTTGCTTAACAACTCAATAAAATATACTCCTGCCGATGGTTGTATTATGATAGCATCAAAGCTACTAAACGAAGAAGTTTTGGAAATATCTGTAGAAGATAATGGTATTGGCATGACTGACGAAGTCAAAAACAAGCTATTTAGAATAGATAGTAAACTTAGTTCGGATGGAACTGCTGGCGAAAAAGGCACAGGGCTAGGTCTGATTATCTGCAAAGAGTTCGCCGAGAAACTTGGCGGTGCGAGTCGTGGGGAAAGTCAATTAGGTTTGGGCACTAAATTTTTCTTTTCTGTGAAATTGGCATAAGTATTGTTTATTTCTATATTTATCAAATATAGTTTTATTTTGCTATGAAAAAGTGGTTTTTGTCTGTTTTCGTAATAATTTCTTTATCTGTTATAGGATTTTTTATCTTTTTTGGAAATTCCGAATGTAAGGGCAAAAAAAATAAAAAGAATAATTCCCTAAACAAATTAATGGTCCAATCGGACAGCCTTGCTTCAGACAGTCTAATAAGTATCTGTGCAGTGGGTGATGTAATGCCAGGAAGTAATTTTCCAGCTAATTCAAAACTACCAGATAATTGTGCAGTTTTATTCGAAAATGTAAAACAATATTTTGCAAATTCAGATATTATATTTTGCAATCTAGAAGGTGTATTGCTGGATT
>JAUQWR010000163.1 GCA_030835065.1 Candidatus Kapaibacterium sp. | reverse complement strand
CTATTGTTTCGGTTTCTTCCCATACTTCCGGTCTGGTAATTTGTTCTGACAATTTATTTCTCCATTTTTGTTGATTTAATTTACAAATATAATAAGTAATTCAAATCAGTCAAAGTAATTTTCGTCTGATTATTATTCCCTTTTTCATTAATTTTGTAAAAAAGGAGGCTTTATGTCTTTCTCTATCTCAAAACTTGATAATTTTGCTGTGCTGACTGTCGAAGAACTTCGTTTTGGTAGAATTTTCGCCGATCAGTATATTGCCGAAGTAAAAAGTCTTACTTCTCAAGGTTATTTTAGAATTGTTTTGGATATGAAAATGGTTGAATATATTGATAGTAGTGCTTTAGGTGCTATTGTCAATTCGCTCAAACTCCTTAAAGGCGCCGGCGATATTGTTGTTTGCTCGCTCTCTGAGCCTGTTTTTCAACTTTTCCGGCTTACTCGAATTAATAATATTTTTAAAATTTTTGATAACCTCGACGAGGCTATAGCTTATTTTTCTAAGTAGATATATGAAAAAAATTGTCCTTTGCTGTTTATTAGCATTTTTTGTTCTGTCTTGCTCAGATAAAGAACAAAAAACTTTTGTGCCTGATAAAAAAATCGATTTTAATAATCGCCAATCTGATTCCTTGATAGATTTTTCAGGATTTAAATGGAAAAAAATTATCAAAGATGAAATCAGCTCTTTCGACGATTTCTCAATCTCGAGAAACGAAACTGTATATTTAGATACTAATAATTATTTAAATTTTGAATTAAAAAAGTTTGACAGCCTTTGGTACAGTGCCTCTATCCAATTAGATTCTGTCCTGGAATATGGCGAATATACTTTCTATATTGAATCTCCACTTGCTCTAATCAATCAAAATGCAATTTTCTCTGCCGGTATAAAATATGCAGATAGAAAATTGAAATCTAATTTGATTGAAACTGGTGTTCAATTTACTTTTTCGGGCGACTCTTCTAATAATAATATTATTGATTTTTATAATTATACTACAAATAAGAAATTTGCCGGAAGATATTATCCTGAAATTTCAAATAAAAATATACCTGATAAAATAGCAATTTCGATTAATATTGAACCTTCTAAAACAGTTTATTCACTTTATTCAATTGATAAGTCGAATAGTAAAACATTGATTAATCAAAAAATTATTGATAAGTCTACAAAATATCCTAGTGACGATATTGATGCCTTGAAATATGCAAAACCCGGGAAATTATTCAAACCCTTTATTAATTTCTCACTTACTGAATTCGACTCTCCATCAAAAAATGGTAATCTAAAAATCACTATTTCAAAATTTGAATATAAAAAATTAGAATTAATTGCAGATAACAAATCAAAATAAAGCCATCTCTGTAAGCGAATTGACTGGCGCTATCAAATATGTTCTCGAAGAAAGTTTTGAGAACATATCTGTAATTGGTGAAATATCTAATTACAAACATCATAGCTCAGGGCATCGGTACTTTACACTTAAAGATGCGAATGCTCAAATTGCCTGCACAATGTGGAAACACCGTTCACTCAATTTTGTGCCTAGCGATGGAATGCGTGTAATAATTAGCGGAACTGTAACAGTCTATCCCCAGCGCGGAAATTATCAAATTGATTGCAGCTCTATTGTACCTGCTGGGCAAGGTGATTTGTTCATGGCTTACGAAGCTCTGAAAGCAAAATTAGATGAACAAGGCTATTTTGATACATCAAATAAAAAACCTTTGCCTGGATTGCCAATGAATATTGCGGTTGCAACTTCACCAACCGGTGCTGCTATACGCGATATTTTGAGTACTATCGAGCGAAGATTTCCAGCTGTTAATGTTTTTTTCAGGCCCACTCTTGTACAAGGTGATGGCTCTGCAGAAGATATTGTAGAGGCTATCAATCAATTGCAAAAAACTCCTGCAGAAGTTTTAATAGTAGGGCGAGGTGGCGGATCGATAGAAGATCTTTGGTCTTTCAATACAGAAATTGTTGCTAATGCAATTTTTAAATGCAAAATTCCTTACATTTCGGCAGTAGGGCATGAAACTGATTTTACTATAGCCGATTTTGTTGCTGATAGACGTGCTGCAACTCCTACTGCTGCTGCAGAACTTGCAACTCCTCTTACCAAATCTGAACTTATTGATTATTTCGAAAATCAGATTTTTTTCATGAGAAAGCTAATAAAACAAAATATTAAAGAAAAAAATGACCTGCTTAATATTGCTGTTTCAAAGTCTGCACATAAACGTATTATTGACAAAATAAATCAATATAATCAATTTATTGATAGTTCAGAATATTCCATTCAAAAAGATTTAAAACAAACATTCAAAAACTTATCTGCAAAAATCGATCATCTTGAAACTTCTTGCAGACTACTCAACCCAGCTGCCCCACTCGAAAAAGGATTTGCCTATATTAAAGCAGGCAATAAAATTATTTCAAATAATGAATCCTTAGATAATTATCTAAAAAAAGAAATTGAATTAGTTCGCAAAGATGAAACGGCAAAAATCAAAGTAATTAACATTCTACAAAATAAATTGTTTTAGGAAAGCAAATGGCTAAAGAATTGAAATTTGAAGACAAAATCAAAAGAATCGAGACAATTGTAGAGCAACTAGACAAAGGCGATTCCCAACTCGACGAAATGATTAAACTTTTTGAAGAAGGCATGAAACTATCTACTGAATGTAGAGAATATCTGGAAAATTCTGAGATGAAAGTTAATAATATTTTAGAAAAATATTCAGAAAATAAAGAATAGTCTATTTATAAAGATTATGTTTTAGAATAAATTCTTCTACTTTGGGATCTACCATATCGCTGATACAATGATTATTTTTTATGTTTTCTCTTACAATACTAGAATTTATATTGATTATAGGAGCATCAACAAAATGATACTCACATTTCGAAGCGAAAAATTTATCGATTTCGACAATTTCAAATTCAGACTTCAAATCTGGACGTCGAGCAATCAAAATAACTACATTATCTAATATATAATCCCAATTTTTCCATCTATCGAACATTAAAGCCTGATCTGTACCAATAAACAAATAAAACTTTGCCCCTTCGTATATCTTTTTCAGATGATTAATTGTCAAATATGTAAATGAAATTTCATTTGTTTTAATTTCAAAATCACATAATTCTAATAGTGAATGATCTCGAATAGCCAATTTTATCATCTCAAGTCTATAATTGTCTGGAATAGAATTATTATCAGAAACTTTGAATGGAGAAACTTTAGTTGGAATAATCAAACACTTATCCAATTCAAAATCCAATGATATTTTGTTTGCCATATAAACATGGGCATTATGAATAGGATTAAAAGAGCCACCAAAAATTCCAATTTTCATTTTTAACCTCTTAAAAAAGATAAAATACAACTTTTTATCAAAAAACACAAAAATGGATAAAATTATCCGTTATTAATTGATCAAAGCAAGAACTAATCAAACGTTTGAAAGTTTCTAAACATTTTTTCATCATTTAGGTTTAGCTCTGCCAAAGTTTAAATTTAGTGGCGCAAATAATTAATGAACAAATATTAATCTGTTTGAAATTTTAGAATCAATCGTACAAACGTTTAAAAGTCTTCATAAATAAAGGTTTGCATGTTTTGTGAAAAAATAATCGATTAAAATTCATTTAATATTTTATTTGGAGTATTTTGTTTTTTTTTATTAATTTGTACTAAAACGTTCGTTTGATCTTGTGTTATTTTTTTTAGGAGCCTATTTATGATAAAAACAGCTAACAAATTCTCAACAATGTTGTTGGGCTTAGCTATGGCATTTTCCGGCTTTTTGATGAGCTGCGAAGGTCCAGAAGGTCCTGCAGGTCCTGCAGGCACAAAAGGTGATACTGGTGCAACTGGTAAAGATGGAAAAGATGGTATTACAAAATGTCAAGCTTGCCACTCTGACGCAGCAGCAGATGTAAACCTTAAAACTGCACAATACAATTTATCCAAGCACGGTACTGGTGAAGTTTACCTCGAAGAAGCCGGTAGAATCGGTTGCGGTGGATGCCACTCTGGTGATGGTTTCAGAGAAGCAATTGCTCTTGGCAAAGATGATCCTACATCTTTAGCTACATCAAAAATCAATTGCAAAACTTGCCATACTATCCACAAAGCTTACGATAGCACAGACTGGAAATTATCTTTCAGCTCAGCTTTCAATCTTCGTTTCAAAGGTTTAGCTACTGATGCTAATGTTGACTTCAAGACTGGTAACTTGTGCGGTAAATGCCACCAAGCTCGTACTTATACTCGTACACCAGGCGACTTTGATACAATTTCAGCTGCTTCTTCAACATCTTCTTACTCACGTTTCGGACCTCACTACGGTACTGTTGCTAACGTATTCGCTATGAAAGGTTTGAACAATATTGAAGGTAAAGAGTATTCTGGTAGCAATCCTCACGCTAACTTAGCAAAAGGTTGCGTATCTTGCCATATGGGCAAAAACTCAACTAACCCAGCTGCTGGTGGTCACACATTCCAAATGTCAGTTGCTCAAATGGGCGAACTAACAGAATGTAAAACTTGCCACTCAACTGGCATCCCAACTGCTAAAGCAACTCAAATTAAAGCTTTATTGGCTGAATACAGACAACTTCTTATCAACAAGAGCTTGCTTGATACTACTCAAGCACTTGGCGAAGAAGGTTACAATGTATTAGGCGAATACGCTAAATTATCAGCTGTTGGCAAGAAAACTGCTATCAAAAAAGCTGACGGCGATGCTTTATTAAACTACTTATACTTAGCTAAAGACAGATCTAATGGCGCACACAACCCAGGTTATGTTCTGTTTATGCTTCAAAATGGTGTTGATTATTTGAAAAAATAATTAAATATCTTCTTGATATTACAAGAGGCTGTAGATTTTTTTTCGACAGCCTCTTTTTTTGAAAAAATCATTAGCATTTTTAATTTATTTTTATTAATTTATTCGCAAATACTATTTTTTTTACTAATAAGAGTCTGTCTATGAAAAGAATCATTACTATTGTTGCGGCTTTGATACTATTGCCTCTGATTGCTTCTGCCAGACCGCAATATTCCATCCTGCAATCTTTTGGCACTAAATGCCAAAATTGCCATGTGGCTCCTAATGTCGGCATGCAAAGAACAAATTCTGGATGGATGTCGAGAAAAGACATTTCACTTATTAATCCTTCTACTCTTGGTATGCAAGGATTATTCGATGCTATCGGCGAATCCAATACTTTGTTTGATGACAAAGTTACTTATGGATTGGACTTCCGTTATCAAACAGCTCGCTGGGGTAAGCCTACTAAACAGTCTGTTACTTATCCCCACTTCGAAGATCCTACCCGCGATACTACCATCAACTATACTAATCCTTACGGCACAGAACGTGATTATATGATTATGATTTTAACTCCTTATTTGAGCGTTAAGCCTGTTGATGGTATTAGTTTAGAAGGTTCATATAATTTTGCTTACGACATCGAAACAAAAAAAAGATATCCCGGACAATTAGCCTATACTGGTGCTATTAATCTAAGTCCTGGCGAATGGCTTCCTTCTATGGCTGATTATTTACCTTCTCTTAAGATAGGTTATATGCAGCCTATGGTTGGTACCGATTGGGACGATCATACTTATATGACACGCCAATTTGTTACTCCTACTGCTACTCCTCCAGTAGTTCCTTGCGATTATATCGAGTTAGGTGCTCAGCTTGACTATCAAGCTATCGATTGGTTGGGTATTTCTTTAGGTATTTATGATTCTAAAAATTTGAAAATCATTACTCAAAACTATACTTCAGATCAAAACCTCTCAGGTTTGTTCAAAGTTACTCTCCATCCTCCAGACTTTGGTACAGGCATTACTGCTTATTGTGGTGGTACTGTATTCGTCAATGGTGTGCTAAAATCTGATAATGGTTTGTATTTTAAAAATCATTATTTCTCGGTTCAAAACATTTTCTTCCATTTCGGT
Organism: Candidatus Kapaibacterium sp.; assembly: GCA_030835065.1. Classification (GTDB taxonomy): domain Bacteria; phylum Bacteroidota; class Ignavibacteria; order Kapaibacteriales; family UBA2268; genus JAUQWR01. The sequence goes on along the minus strand of JAUQWR010000163.1, from coordinate 90 downwards.
ATGGCAGACAAATGGGCTGTTATGACTGAATGGATGCATACTATTACTAATAATGCAAGAGAAACAGACAACTACTCTGTAGAACTAAAC
>JAUQWR010000162.1 GCA_030835065.1 Candidatus Kapaibacterium sp. | reverse complement strand
AGGAATAAGCCAAGCACTAAGCACAGCAAAACCTATTATAGAGAAAATGAAACCACAGATTGCGCCTTCCCAGGTTTTTTTGGGGCTCACTCTCTCCAATAATTTATGTTTGCCAAAACTCTTACCGCCAAAATATGCAGCCGAGTCGCATATCCACACAGAAGCAAACATAATGAACAACAAATATCCGAAATCTCCATTCGAAAATTTATCTATTCCATAATACATTTTATTATAAATTAGCTTGTCGAATTCTCTTATACCAATCAAAGTAGAAAACATCATTGGAATGTATACAATCCCGGCGATCGAAACAGAAATATTATTGATTGTGTTCGATTTGCCTGTAAATATTTGAATTGATAAAATGCTGAGTACTACTACAATTAGAGGTGCAAAAAGAAGTAAATAAGCTTCAAATTTGTCATTCAATTGATTATGCACCAAATGTGCAAAAAACAAAATAAAGACGACACCTGAGCTTATTGACAAAAATTTGTATGGATGGATAGATTTTTTTTCAGCAATATTATAAAACTCCCACTGCCCAATCGCAGCAATAATTGCAATAGAAACAATCAAAAACCATCCACCGTAATAAAATATTCCTATTGCAAATGGAATTCCTATAAGAGCTACTAATACTCTTTTTGTCAATTCGTTCAAATCTCACCTCTAAAATGTTTATGTTCAAAAAGTAAAAATACAAAAAGAAGATATCAAAAATCAATATTTTCTTGCACGTGAAGCTCGAATGTATCTAAGTTCAGACAACATAAATGCCCAAGCCCATGCCTTGTGTTTTTATACACACATCCGCCGTCGAGCAAAATTTTATTTTTTGTAAGACTTTCGATAATATCTGACAAGCTGCTTGGCACATGACCGATGATTACTCTTTTGTTGCTTATTTTGCAAATATCAGGTTCAAATTTTCTTATCCATAACATAGAATCAATATCTACTAGTGGATTATCTATCGAAAAATTAAAACCTGCATGAACCAAATAATATTTTTCCAGTTCGATACAATACAAGCAGGAATTTATAAAGTTATAATATCTATACGGAATTTTTTCGGCACAATCTACTCCGAAGGATTTTAAAGTCTGCTTGCCACCATTAATCAGCCAATTCATATTTTCGGATTTCGAATAAATTGATTCCACCATCATCTTTTCATGATTGCCCAAAAGACATGCTATATGAATTCCTTTATTTTTTAGCTCAATAATAAAATCTATCACACCTTTCGAATCAGGTCCTCTATCGATATAATCACCAAGAAAATAAATAAAATCGCCAGGTTCGGCTTTGATTTTATCTACGATAAGCTTTACTAATGTTTTCCTGCATCCATGCACATCACCGATAACATAATTTTGCATGTTAATTTTTTTAAAAAATTGCCGAAAATTATATTTATATTTATGTTCAAATTAAAGTTTTTTTCTTTAATTTAAGAAATAATTTTTCACTTATCACATTGACATATGAAAAAAGGTATTAGTTTTAAATTGATAGTCCCTACTGCCGGACTAATTGCATTAAGTGTAATGATTGCTTGCTTTATTATTGCTTATTTCAATTACAATCAATACCTTGATGATGCTCATTCAGAACAAAATGAAAAAATAAAAGATATTGATGATATAATTGGTTCGAATTATTCTAACATCTTAAATCTAGTTCATAGTTCAATTAATTTAATCAAAATTCAAGCAGAGTCAAAAGGTACAATTCAAAAAGGTGAAAACATTAATATATTAGGACAGTATGCACCAAACCTTTATTTTGGGAGCTATTCTATTGCTAATAACCACGATTTTGTTGATAAAGTTCAATTAATTAATAAATCCACTGCTACTATTTTTTCTCTCTCAGGAAATAACTTTGTCAGAATTAGTACTAATATTACTGATAATGATGGCAAAAGAGCAATTGGTACAATTTTAAGTCACAACTCACCTGCATATTTAAAACTCATTTCAGGCGAATCATTCTATGGTATTGTTGAGATTTTAGGTAATAAATATATAACAGGCTACGAACCGATTAAAATCAATAACAACGTTGTTGGAGCCTATTTTTCTGGTTATCCACTTTCTGTACTCGAATCAATAAATAAAGATATTAACGAATCAAAAATATTTGATAATGGCTGGGTGGCTCTCTACAATTCGGATAATAAACCTATTTCTTTTTCAAAAAGTGCCGACAAATCGCAAATTGAAAAATTAATTAAAGATAAGCCTGACAATTGGGATATTATAAGCAAAAAAATTGGCGAAACTGGATTCATTGTTTATTCTGCTTTTCCAAAAAGCGATGTTAGTTCACGTATATTCAACTTATTGCTTTATCTAATTATTACTGCAATCATTGGAGTATCTCTAATGATTGCTATATTCTATTATGTATCAAAAGTTTTAATTATCAGACCGATTTCTATACTCGAAAATGCTGCTAATAAAATTGCCAAAGGTGATCTAAATTTTGATTTAGATTACAAGGGTAATGACGAAATTGGAATATTAGCCCTTTCTTTCAATAAAGTATCAGAAAATCTAAAAAAAATGAATAGTGAAATAAAGTCTTTGATTGAAGCTGCTGAATATGGAAAACTCGACATTAGAGGTAATTCTGACAATTTGGAAGGCACATACAAAGATATTATTATTGGATTTAATGGCGCATTGAATTCCATTACAAGTCCTCTTAATGTTGCTGCAGAATATGTAGATAAAATATCGAACGGTCAAATTCCTAATAAAATTACAGATGAATATCATGGTGATTTTAATGAAATTAAAAACAATCTAAACAAATGTATCGATTCTATTAATCTATTGGTTGAAGATACAAAATCTTTATCGCAAGCGGCTATCAATGGCAATCTTAATTTTAGAGCAGACTTATCCAAACATAACGGCGAGTATCTTAATATTATTAAAGGTGTCAATTTCACTTTAGATAGACTTGTCGGTCTGATTGATAATATGCCTATTCCTGTTCAAATTGTTGATAAAGAATTAAATGTTCTATATCTAAATGATAAGGCTAAGAATATCTCTTAATCACTAAATTATTGATAATTATTTAAATCAACTCAAATTAAATTCTAGAAATCTTAAGATTTTCGAAACATATTTTATCTTAAAACTCCTTCAAAAATTATTTGAAAAAAAATGAAAATATACTTGCATATTATTTTCATTTTTATTAAGTTAATCCAAGGTTATTTCAGTTGATATTTCGACACAACTGATTTAATTTTAGCAAATATTTTTAGTATTTTTTAAAGCATTCCAAAATATTCTTAATGTTCCGATTGTCCGGAACAAGTTTTAATTTTTTATATTTTTTTATTGTGGAGGTTGGTATGAGCACCATCAAGATACCATAAGTTTATGTTATATACATAAACAACAAACTATTTTTTAATTATTTAATGGATTATTTTATGTTACAAAATTTTTTTAAAACAGTTATTCTTTCTGCAATTGTAATGATTGTATTTTCGTGCTTTGATCTGCAAGCACAATGTCCACCTAATGATCCTTGCAAATGGTCTGATTGGGAAAATGATACATTATCAATGACATTACCAGGCTATGATAGTTGTTGGATTAAATTTGATTACAGATATAGAATATGCACATATCCAGATGGCACAGAAAAATTTGAATATGAAATATGGGGTTTTACAGATCCACAAGACACAATAAACTGTAAGGAACTTCTAACCAATTTAAGCCATCCTAATGGCGATCCAAATTGGGAGTTTATCGATTGGGTCTTTAATCAAGCAAATGTTGTATTTCCAAGAGTTGTTTTTGTGAAGGAATACGAGAACGCTCAACCATGGAATAAAAAATTATATGAATGTCCAAATATTGTGAGAAGATATTCCAATACTTATTCAAGTTGTACAAAATATGCTGTATTTATTGATGATCATTCACCATTCCCATTCCCTAGATTTAGAATTAAAACTTATCCTTGCAATGATGTTATTTGTTGCGAATTAATGCAAGAATTATGTATAGATCCAATTACAAAACAATTAGTTATCAAAAAGAAAAGCTTTAATTATCTAAGTGGACAATGCGAATCAAATCCTGAACCAATTCCATTTGCAATTTGGACTTCTAGATGTTTTCAAAGATGCTATCCAGAATAGGAGATGACTAATGAAATATTTAATTTTTATAATATCATGTTTTTTTGCTGTTGCTATACATGCAAAAGAACCACTTGCTTATTCAGCAATATCTAAAGATGGTGGAAAAACCTGGCAATATACTTATTATTCTCCAGAATATTTCAAACCAAGTCCACTACTAAAAAACATTAAACTTTATGAAAATGGCGAAGTGTTTTTTTCAAATGATTATGGAAAAACCTGGACAAAAGAAGTATTCAATAACTCTAATGATATTACTGCTTTGTATGTCAAAGGTAGTTTATTGAAATCTGATATTTGCCCTGTCAAATCAAAAGCCAAAATTGATATTCTTGATATTGATGGCAATTTGATTAAAACAATTCAATACGATCCCTTGATTAATGGCAATATCGATCTTAATGGTTTAAATAACTCTGCCTTTATTTTTAAAGCTTATATTAATGAATCTGTTATGACATTTAAGTGTATTATTCAAAAATAACGAACTATTATCAATTCATACCCGGCAGTTTATTGCCGGGTAGTTTAAATATTATTAAATAAGGAAAATAGAAATGTA
>JAUQWR010000161.1 GCA_030835065.1 Candidatus Kapaibacterium sp. | reverse complement strand
AGCGATTTTGCCAGTTGTTACTGCCAAGTCATTTATTTTAGCTGTTGTAACGGCTAAATCATTAATCTTTTCTGTTGTTACTGCTAAATTATTGATTTTTTCAGTTGTAACTGCCAAATCATTAATTTTTTCTGTAGTAACAGCCAAGTTATTAATCTTTTCTGTTGTTACTGCCAAGTCAGCAATTTTAATTGTAGTAACTGCAGCATTAGCAATTTTAGGAGTAGTAACAGCCAAGTCAGCGATAGTGCGTGTAATAACAGCGTTATCGTCAATTTTTTGAGCTGTAACTGCATAATCAGCTAAGTTCCAAGTTTTAACAACTTTATCGCCAATTTGTGGGTTAGGATATGTACCAGTCAAGTCGCCACCTGCAGGACCGCCAGGGATCAACTGAACGTCATCAGCGAACATATCTTGAGTAATTTGACCTTTTAAGTTATTAAGAACTTTAGTCATATTTAAAGTAGGGTTAGGATAGCTGCCTTCAAGATCGCCACCAGCATTACCCCAAGGAATAGCTTGAACGCCAGGAGCTAATTTGCTTTGAGTGATAGCGCCATCAATAACGCTAGCAGCCAAGAAAGCATAGTTAGCAGTATCAGCATCAGCTGCGTACATTGAATACGGAGATGAGGAAAGTCTAGTTCTTGGATATTGCTTTCCATCGACAGTTATTTGCACCCAATAAGGTTTGTCGAATTTCAAAAATTCTGGGAAAGGAGCAGTTTGATCTGCACCAAGATAAATGTTAACATAGCCGTTATCAGCTGTAACATTCTTTGTGTCTACCCAAAGTGGAGTGCCGCCATTTTCTGAATCATAGAGTTCGAAAGTCATAGCAACATTGCCTTTGAGAGGAGCTAATGTCTTACTGTCTTCGAGGTATGCCTGGAATGAAATCATTCTTGGCACTTCCGCGTAAGCTGAAAGATTAGCGAATAGGAACGCCAATAAAACAGCAAAGAGAAGAAAACGATTCTTCATCTTTTTTCCTTTTATATTAGTTACACAAAAATATTTTTTTTCGTTTTTATTTAGCATTGCAATTAATAGAATTATTTAACAATAACCATAACATTTCGCAAAGAGAATGGTTCGAATGCGCCTGGACCGGCTGCATCTGAAGGATTGACTTGAAGTTCATAAATATAAGAACCAGCAACAATGTCTAATCCATTATTGTTTTTCACACTCCAATTAATTTTTTGTTCTCCGGCTGCTTGAAATCCTTCGAAAGCAACAGCAACACGATTTCCAACCATATCATAAACAACTAAGCGAACAACTGAATTGCTCTCTAGTGTATATTTAAAGGTTGTAAATTCTGAAACCGGGTTAGGGTAGTTTGTTAGATTAGCATTTAATGAAATGCTTGGGTCGTCGACATCGGTCGGGTCTTCGATTGGATTCCAGAACCCTTGATAGACATTTACTTGTCTTCCGGAGGATCCAGCTTGTCCTTCTCGTTTTTCGATGATAGACTGCCCGAAAGTGCCTGACATCTTAACGTCGCCCGAAACAGCTCCTACCATTCCGCCATTGCCAATTACTTGTTTTACAATCTTGTAATCGGCGGCAAATGAATGGCTTAGCATTATAGGCATCGCTATTGCCACTATGAGTAGAAAACTTAAAGCTTTCCTCATACATTGCTCCTTTTCTTAATAAAAAAATATATATTTATTTAATTACATTCAATTTATTATACTTACAAAAAATATGCCATAAAATACAATGAGCCTGAATCCAAAACTCTTGGATTCGGCAAAGTATAATTTAAGTAATTTTTCTATGCATTAAAAATTTATTTATAAACAACCTCACTTATTAATTCATTTTTACTTTTTAATTCATTTTTTCTTCGTGCCTAATTAGTTCAAACACGAAAATGACAATTCCTGTCAGAATTATCATCTAAAACTATTTTTCTTCCGTTAATTTATTGCCATTAAAGAGAATCTGCGTTTATTCTCTTTACGCTGCAAAACAAATTTAATTTATATTTATATTAAATGCAAATGTTTTTATTGTTTTTTATCTTAAATTTGCATTATTTTTTATTGGTTTAGATGATATTATGAAACTTGATTCTTTGATTAAACACTCTGCTTCGCTTTATAAAATTATTGTAAAGTCTCCTCAGCCCTCGGATAAAATAGCTAGCGAATACTTCCGAAGTAAAAAATACTTAGGTAGTAAAGATCGTAAAATTATCTCCGAACTAGTTTTCTTTACTCTTCGTAATAAATTATTGTGCGAGCATTCATATTCTGTTTTCCCCGTTGAGCTTGCGAAAATGTCAAAGAACGTTTTGTCTGAATTTCCAGACTTGCCTGCAATTATTTTTAGTTTGCTTCTAAATCAAAC
>JAUQWR010000160.1 GCA_030835065.1 Candidatus Kapaibacterium sp. | reverse complement strand
ATCTTATTATCGAAAAAAAGTTTTCTAAAGTAGTTGTTGGGATGATTGATCCCAATCCTGAAGTATCCGGCAACGGAATACAAGCACTTCAAAATGCTGGTATTGATGTGACTGTAGGTGTTTTGGAAAATGAATGTAAATGGATTAATAGATTTTTTGTTAAATATATAACAAGTTCTCTTCCTTATGTAATTTTGAAACTTGCTCAATCTGTGGATGGATGTGTAGCAACTTCCAGAGGCGAGTCTAAGTGGATAAGCTCGGAAGAGAGTCGCAGACGTTCTCATGCTTTGAGAGCAGAAGTAGATGCTGTGGTTATTGGCAAGCGTACTGCTGCAATTGATAATCCAATGCTTACAGTGAGAAGTGTGGAAGGGCGCAATCCTAAAAAAATTGTTTTTGATACTGATCTTACTCTCCCACTTACTATTAATACTTTCAAAGATGCAGATAGAACTAATACTATTGTCTGCTGCAATCCTAAAGCTGTATCTACAAGAAAAGCAGAAACTTTGAGGCTTGCCGGTATTCAAATTTTGCCGGTCGATATCAACGACGAAGGTGTTTTGAATATTCCGAGTGCTTTATATGCTCTAGCCGATAATAATATTGCTTCTATTATGGTAGAAGGTGGTTCTGCTTTGCTTTCTTCTTTTATTAAAAGCCAAATGGTGGACGAGCTTCATTTGTTTGTTGCACCAAAAGTAATTGGTAATGGACTCAACTCTTTTGGTAGTTTCAAGATAAACTATTTAAATGAAGCTTTCAATTTTGAATTTGATTCTGTATCCAAATCTGGTTCTGATATTCATATTATCGGTCTGAAGAAATAGCAAAATGGATTTTTTATTGAATTTGGATAGAGAAGTTTTTTATATGATAAACAATGGATTGTCTAATCCATTGTTTGATTTTATTATGCCTATCATTACAAATACAAAATATTGGATTCCAATCTATATTATATTAATCTTTTATTTGGTAATGAAGGGCAAAAAACAAGGAGCCATATTTGTATTAGGGCTAATAGTAACAATAATAATCAGCGACCAGATCTCGAGCAATTTGCTAAAAGATATATTTGGCAGGCTGAGGCCATGCAGAGAGCTGGACTGTGTCAATTTATTAATCGGTTGCGGACCCGGCAAATCATTTCCTTCATCTCATGCTGTTAATAATTTTGCAGCTGCTGTATTCCTATCATCTTATTTTAAAAGCCGACGATATATACTGTTTGTATTAGCAGGACTGGTTGCTTTTTCGAGAGTATATGTAGGAGTTCATTATCCTTTGGATATTTTGGGCGGCACAATAATTGGTGTTCTTATCGGAATTTCTACAGTTTTTTTATATTCCAAACTAAATAATCGCTACCTAAATAAAAAATAATTAAATCATAAATTGATTAAATACTATTTTTTTCTTAATTTAGCATTGATAAAATTGTTGAATTAAAGAAAACATTATTGTTTAGCAATATAGAAAAGAAATGTTCGATAAGTCGAATAAATTATAAAATTTAAGAAGGTTTTAGGTTAATGAAAACACGTATTGAACCGTTTAAGATTAAATCGGTAGAAGAAATTCCGATGACTACAGTTGAGCAGAGAGAACAGTTTTTGAAGGAAGCATTCTATAACCCATTTTATCTCAAATCAGAACAAATTACAATAGATCTTCTGACAGATAGTGGAACAACAGCGATGAGTGCAAAGCAATGGGGCGTACTAATGGATGGAGACGAAGCATACGCAGGCTCACGCAGTTATTATAGATTTGAAAACGCGGTAAAGAAAATAACAGGTTTCAAACATATCATACCTACCCACCAAGGCAGAGCAGCCGAAAGAATTTTATTTGGCGTAATGTGCAAAGCTGGTCAGACAATTCCTAATAATACTCACTTCGATACCACTCGTGGCAATATTGAATATTCTGGTGCTAATGCTTTGGACTTGCCAACAGCTATTGGTACACGCCCAGACCTCGAAGCTGATTTCAAAGGTAATATCGATCTCGATAAGCTACGTGAAGCCATTGTTGAAATTGGTCCGGAAAATATTCCATTAGGCATGATTACTGTTACTAATAATAGTGGCGGCGGACAGCCTGTATCTATGGAAAATATACGCGAAACAAAGAAAATTCTTGCTGAATATGGTATCCCATTCTTTATTGATTGCTGCCGTTTTGCTGAAAATGCTTACTTTATTAAGCTTCGCGAAAAAGGCTACGAAAACAAATCAATAATGGAAATTGCCAACGAAATGTTTTCTTATGCAGATGGCTGCACAATGAGTGCTAAGAAAGACGGTTTGTCTAATACAGGTGGTTTCATTGCTCTCAACGACGATTCTATTGCTGAAAAATGCCGCACACTACTAATTGTAACCGAAGGTTTCCCTACTTATGGTGGTTTGGCTCGTAGAGACTTAGAAGCATTAGCTCAAGGTTTCGAAGAAGTAATGGACGTAAATTATTTGAAATATAGAATTGAACAAGTTCAATATCTTGGCGAGCTTTTAGACAAAGACGGAGTTCCTTTCTTACGTCCAACTGGTGGCCACGCAGTTTACATCGATGCAAAAGCTTTTGCTCCAAATATTGCTCCTCAATACTTCCCAGGCCAGGCAATTGCCAACGAACTCTATAGAGTTTCTGGCGTTAGAGGCGTTGAAATAGGCTCTGTAATGTTTGGCAAAGAAGACGAAAACGGCAATCATATTGCTCCTCCTATGGAATTGGTAAGACTTGCTATTCCTCGTAGAGTTTATACTAAGAGCCATATCGAATATGTAGCTGAAGCTTGTGTGGAAGCATATAAAAATCGTAACGAATTGAAGCCTCTCAAAATTACTTGGCAGCCACAATTCTTGCGTCACTTTACTGCAAAATTCGAATATATTAAATAATATATTTTTTAATTTTCCTCACTTAATGAATTTCACTCCAATAGTTTTTTCAAACTTGTGAAGTGAAATTCTAAGTGAGGAATTTTTTTTAATTTAACTCAATCATCACATCATAAGCATTTTAGCCGGAACATTTTAATCGCAAATTTTTATTTATTATATATCATAATTATGTCAAATATTATCGTTGATTGAATAATTATGGTATGATAATTGCATGATGATGATTGGGTTTTTCTAAATGTTGAAAAACTATTGATTTAAAGAATTTTATATAAAATGTAAGTAAATAATTGAAAAATATAATAGAATAGAAATTGAATAATTTTCGCCAAAATTGAAGAAAAAACATGGAAAAAAGATATAAAATATTAGTAACAAACGACGATGGAATAGATTCGCCAGGCATAGCAGCATTAGCTGAAGCAATGTCGAGGCTAGGCGATGTTTTTATTTCTGCGCCTGATAGGCAACAAAGTGCAGTGGGTCATTCACTTACAATTTCTCAGACTCTAAGAGTACATCAAGTGAAGAGAGAATATGCCCAAAAAGCTTATGCAATTAATGGTACTCCATCAGATTGCGTGAAAATGGCTCTGTCTGTATTGATGGATGAAACTCCGGACTTAGTAGTTTCGGGTATTAACCATGGTCAGAATACAGCTATAAATATTTTGTATTCAGGAACAGTAGCAGCTGCAACAGAAGGCTTGTTGTTTAATCTGCCTTCGATTGCATTTTCTTTAGCATCTCATGATTTGAAAAGAGATTTGTCTGCTGCCTCTGAATATGCTTATAGAATTGCAAAAAATGTATTAGAATCAAAGCCTCAAAAAGGTGTTTTACTAAATGTGAATGTGCCGGTTCTAAAATTAGAAGAGATCAAAGGAATCAAAGTAGTGCCTGCCTCAAACTCTTATTGGGAAGATACTTACGAAAGGCGAGAAGATCCATTTGGACGCGAATATTTCTGGTTTTCCGGAGAATATCACGTTGCCGAAGATGGACCAGATACAGACGATAATGCACTACGCGACGGATATGTGGCTATAACACCTGTTCATTTTAAATTTACAAATTACGAAGCTATACCTGAATATAAACATTTAGAAGATTTGAAGTAATTATGTCAAAAATTGTTTCCATAGACCAAATCGAAGAAGGGATGATAAATTTAGATCCCGTAGTAAATAAATTTGGGCAAACCTTGCTGCCATCAGGAGTGAAGCTTACAAGCAGCCATGTTATGATTTTGAAGACATGGAATATTAGATCGCTCACAGTTAGAGATGAAAACGAGACGGAAACAGATGAAATTAGTGAAGAGCTAAGGATATTAATAAAGCAGCAAATAAAGAAAAGAATGAAGTGGACACCAAGGAATGAAATTGAAAAAGATTTGATCAATGCTGCCATTAAAATAATTGGTAAGAATTATTATAGAGCAAATCAGGAGAAATAGTGGATTTATTAAAAAAAATATTATCCAGAATTGATGAATTTCCGACATTACCGACAATATACCAGACATTATCGGATGTAATGGCAAATCCTCGCTCCACAGCCAGTGATGTAGCTGCGGTAATAGCAGAAGACCAATCGGCTGCATCAAAAATTCTAAAAGCTGCAAATTCTTCTATTTATGGATTTAGAGGCAGAGTAAGCTCTATTTCGCAAGCAATTCTTTATATTGGGTTCGAAGAAGTAAAAAATCTGATTATGGCTATGTCTGTGATTGATATGTTTAAACGTAGCAAGCCCACAGGCAATTTCAATCCGGTAGATCTATGGAAACACTCGATTGGAGTTGGTGTAATTACCAGATATTTAGGAATGAACGTAAAAGCACAAAATCTAGAGAGCTATTTTCTTGCAGGTGTTTTGCATGATATTGGCAAGCTTATATTCTATAGATATTTGCCAGAAGAATACGAACAAACAATTAATTATGCAATAGAAAATAATATAAGTGCACGAGAAGCAGAAGCAGAAATTCTCGGCATTACTCATACAATTGCCGGCGAGCTATTAGCCGAAAAATGGAAACTTCCTGTATCTATCAAAGATGCTATCAGATATCATACAACCGGCAAAGTTGATGGCAATTTTAACGTTTTGGTTGGTTGTGTGCATATTGCTAATGTAGCCACATCTTTGTTCCATTTCGGTCAAGCCGGAGAAGAAATTGTGCCTACTCCAAATTTGGATGTTTGGAAGCTGGTCGATTTACCGGATAATTTTTTTACAATGAGCTATTCATCATTAATGCGGGATTATGATGAAGCTGTTTCATTATTATTATTAGGCTGATTTTTATGATACAAGAAATAATCGATACTGAAAAGCAGATACTGACTATGCCTTGGAAAGAATTTCTTCATGAAATCGAAGATTATGTTTCCAAACGCAGTCATATCGACCGGACACCTGACTTGATTCAAGAGGGGTTGAAGGTGTTTATGAAATATCCTAATGCTGTTTCGGCATCTCTATTTATGCTTAAGGATAATAGTTTTGAATTTGAATTTAGAACTTCTGTGCCGGCTATAAATATTGATGAAAATAAAGCTTTGTTTATGAAGTTAGTCGAAACCGGCAAAGTTGGCTCTGCATTAGAATCTGGAAATATAATCAGTGCCGGCTCTAATAATCCCGTATCCGGAATTTTAATTGTTCCTCTAGTTGCTTCTTGGGGAATTCTTGGTATTATTCTACTCGAATCGAAAGAGATAAATCACGAAACTGATAAAATGCAAATCCGCCTTGTATCTTTGATGAGCGGATTATTTGCAGGTGCTCTCGAAAATTCTTATTTGTTTAAAAATTTGGGAGCTACAAAAGCTACATTAGAACAAAAAGTTGCTGCCAGAACTATGGATTTGGCTCAGAGCCAAAGAGAACTTAAGGCAATTTTGGATTATGTTCAGACTGGTATTTTTGTGATTGATATTAATACTAATCAAGTTGTGAAATGTAATCCTGTGGCTATAGATCTTATTAAAGATTTGCCCTCAAATATTATAGGCGCTAATGTTCATAAATTTTTAGAAGAAGTAGATTATGCTTCTCGCCCTCAATCTTTATTAACTAACTATGCTGTACAGAATTTTGAGTCGTTTTTGAAAGCTGCAGACGGTACTGAGATTCCTATTCTTAGGACTTCTGCATTTGTAAATTTGGGTGTTAATAAATATAGAATTGAGAGCTTTCTTGATATTACTGAAATTAAACAATATCAAGATGAATTGCAGCAAGCTAATGAATATCTTGAAATGAAGGTTCAAGAACGCACTCTGGATCTTCAATTATTGATTAAAAAATTGAAAGATGAAATTCAAGAAAAGACTAATGCTCAGTCTGAACTTAAAAAAATGCTCGATAAGGAAAAAGAACTTAGTGAGCTAAAAACCAGGTTTGTGAGTATGGTTTCGCATGAATTTAGAACACCACTCACTGTAATAAGATCTGCAGCTCA
>JAUQWR010000159.1 GCA_030835065.1 Candidatus Kapaibacterium sp. | reverse complement strand
ATCGATAGAGAGTTTAGATACAACAGAAACTGAAGGCATATCCAAAATTTCAGCCAGCATAGATGGCATTTGCAAAGAGTCGAAGTCTATGCTTTGCTTGCCCATAAGAATCAAATCAGGATTTATTTCTTTGGCAACATTAGCTAAGTTGTGAGCTACAGCAAAAGAATCAGCAGATTCTTCGCCCTTGATCAACATAGCTTTATCAACTCCCATAGCTAAAGCTGTTCTGAGAATTTCAATGTTAGAGTCTGTACCGAAAGTAACTGCAGTAACAGTTCCGCCATTTTTTTCACGAAGTCTCAAGCCTTCTTCTAAGGCAAATTCATCATATGGATTTAAAATGAATTTCAAGCCATTCTTATCGATTGTTTTCCCGTCTGCTCCTACTAATATCTTCGAAGCTGTGTCAGGCACGCGTGAAATGCATACCAATATATTCATTATTTCTCCTTTATTATTGATAAATTCAATAAGAATACAAATTTAGGAAAAATTTTTTTTATTATAAACAGTCTATTTACTATTAATATCATATTTTTTTCAACATGGGCATATGATGGGAAGAATTAACAAAAAACCGGTTATAAAAATATTCCTTCTCTACGTTGTTTTTGCAGGTTTATATATTATTTTTTCTGATAAATTAGTTCAATTAATCAGTAACGACAATCAGGTGATTACAAATATTCAAACCTTTAAGGGGTGGGCTTTTGTTGTTGTTAGTGGTTTGCTCATTTATTGGCTTATGCTTAGAGAATTGATTAAAATTGAAAAAGCAAACAGAGAAAAAGAAGAGATCGAATCCAGATATAAACACTATATTCAATCTGCAACTGTTGGTATTCTTATTGTTGTTGATGGTAGAATTGTTTTTTCTAATCCTCAAGCTTCTAAAATTTCAGGATTTTCGTTTTCTGAATTGAGCATGATGAATTTTGATAATTTTCTTAAAATTGGTCATTTCAATCATTTCAAACCTATTGATGTTAATTATTCTTTGGTTTATGGCGAAATTATTAATAGCGATGGAAAACCTTTGCTGGTAAGTCTCAATCATACAAATATTGTTTTAGACGAAAAATTGGCTCTTCTTGTATTCTTTAATGATATAACTGACCTATATGAAGCGAATCAAAAAGTGGAAGAGCAAAGAAGCTATTTTGTTCAGCTTGTTGAGCAATCCAATTCAGGTTTGGCTATCCTTTCTAAACAAGGCTTATGTTTGAAAACTAATGTTGTATTCAACAAACTTTTCGGTTTGCCCAATGGATATTTGGAATCTATAAATTATTCCTTTCTCGAAAATTTTATTAATGATTATGATGCTAAGATTAGATTCTTTAATGTCTTTCAGTCATTTTCTGCTCAGAGCTGGGAGTTTGAGTTCGATCATGATATTTTTGCAGCTAAATTGAATTATTCTCCTACAATCCATGGCAAAAATTGGTATTCTATGAAAGCTTATCCAGTATTCATGGATGAAAATAACGTTGCAAGTATCGTATTGCAAGTCGATTTGATTACAGAAAGAATATTAAAAACAATTGCTCTCGAAGAAAGTGAATCAAAATATAGAGCTTTGATTGAGAATATTCCTGATAGTGTAATTCTTGTCTACGATAATAATTTAGACTTTGTGCTTGCAGATGGTTCGGGTATGATGAAAGCTGGATTATATAAAAATAGAATCTTAGGCAAAAATGTTTATGATGTATTTCCTAATGAACTGGCAGAAGTACTCGAAAAAAATTTTAAAGACTCGCTGAAAGGTAGTTTCAATATTATTGATTTGCCAATTAGTAATTCTGTATTTCAGGTTAGAACTGTTCCGATCTATAATGACAGCGGAAAAACATTCTATGGTATGATGCTCGCTACTGATATTACTCAAAGAGTATTAGCCGAAAAGGAAGTTATTAATCTTAATGAAGAACTTGAAGAAAGAATCGCACAACGTACTGCTCAATTAGAAAATGCAAATATGGAGCTTCAGTATGAAATTGAAGAACATAAAAGAACTGAATCAGAATTAATGAAAGCACAAATTGAATTGAAATTGGCTCTTGAAAAGGAAATTGAACTTAATACCATGAAGAAAAGATTTATTTCTATTGTCACTCATGA
>JAUQWR010000158.1 GCA_030835065.1 Candidatus Kapaibacterium sp. | reverse complement strand
CATTTTGGATTTCGAGTTGGTTGCCAGTGCCTTCTTTATATCGAAGAGTAGCCAGTTCGTAACCTTTTTGTGCAAGGCTGATATTGCGTTCTTGTGCTTTAATATTAATTTTGATTCTATTAATTTCATTAATTTGATTTTTTATCTGCATAGCTACAGAATTTTTGAGCATAGAAAGCTGATCAATGGTTTTTTCTGCATTGATAGTGGATTGTTGCACCTTAGCTTTAGTCTGCATACCGCTAAACAAATTAATAGATAGTGATAGACCAATAATCGAGCTTGAATAAGTTTGGAAATTGAAATTATTGGATGAGCCCGAATAAGTATAATTGCCAAAAGCAGCAATAGTGGGCCAATATTCAGACCTATCAAGTTCAATCATTTCCTTATCAATTTGAGCTTTACTTTCTAAAGAGCGAATATCCCAATTAGATTCAAAAGCAGTATTTTGAATTTTATCAATTTCAGGAAATTGTTCTTCGGCAAAAATTAATTCACCATTTACATCGAAATCATCGTTTCCGCTGATTCCCATTGCAATTCTTAAACCTTCTTTAGCCATTTTCAAATTGTTTTCCATCTGAAGTACCATAGGGCGAATATTTTCAACTTGAACTTCTGCTTGAAGCGCATCGTATTCTGAGACTAAGCCCTGAGTTTTGAGAGCTCTAACGTTGCTCAGATTTTTTTCACCATTTTCGAGGCTGGATTTTGTTATTTCATAAAGTGATTTAGTCAATAACACAGTATGGAAAGCTTTTTTAACATTTAAAATTGTTTTCGAAATATTAGCTTTCAAAGATAATTTTGAAGTTTCTAAATAAATTTCTGAAGCACCAATCCCTCTAAAAACAGCAGAACAGAAAAGAGTTTGAGTAATTTCAGCCTTTGCTTCAAAATTATTTGTCTGAGCAAAGGATTGCAAAGAAGTCGCCATCGGTTTAAATTTAGATTCATCATATTGCAACAGTTTTTCTTTGAATAGAAGATCATAAGTCATATTTCCAAGTAAAGCACCGAAATCGGGGAAGGGAGTTTTCGGTTTGGAAAGAAATCGCGAATAGCTCGAGGAAAAGTTGACGTTAGGCAAAGCATAACCAAAAGCTTGGTCCACAGCTGCTTTTGCACGATCAACTTCTTTTACAGCAATTTTAGTCTCTTGATTGTTGGTTAAAGCAGTACGAATAGCTTCATCAACAGTATAAACAGTTTGAGCATTCAAATTGCTCAATCCGCTTAATGAGGTAATTGCTAAAAACAAAAGGATAATAGTGTTTCGCATCATTTTCCTAATATATATTAATTACTTACAATTATTGTTTTTACATTGTTGAGCATATCTT
>JAUQWR010000157.1 GCA_030835065.1 Candidatus Kapaibacterium sp. | reverse complement strand
TCTAAATCTTGATTATACATTCTCAAATGGTATTTTGACTATTTTATCTACTGACAGCTTAAGTAACTCAAATTATGATAAATTTAATGATTATTACTCTTATGCACAAAAAAGCGGAAAACTAGATCCGGGTACCTCTGGAGGATATGACCACAGTTTCAATAAAGAACAAGTCAAAAAGTTGATTTTTAATATCCAATTGGTATTTGCAAAACAATAATGATACTATCAGTTTATATGTTCAATCCCATCAATTAATGGGATTGAACAAAATAAACTAGCCCATTATAAGCAAAACATTTACTTACAAAATAATTTTTCGAATGAATTTGCACTCTGAATCTGCTGAGTTACAAACTTAGAATCCTTGAAAAGACTGAAAATCGTAAATGGAACAAAATGGTTTTGTGCTTTTTCGATATTGTCTATCTTATTGACATTAAGCCTAAAACCGTGCTTATCAGCAATATCAACAAGTTCTTTATTTACATAATAATCTGTAAACGGGCAGGCATCAGAATAATAAACAGCAAGACCATCTTCTACATCGCAAATTCCAGACTTAGCACAATCTTTGATTTGCGGATCTAAAGCATTTTCATCAAATTTCAAAGCCCACAATTCAAAGTATGGTTCTGAGCAATCAACTAATTTAAAACCTTGCTTTTCAAAAAACTTTCTATCACTAAGAAAAGCTTGCTTTTTGGAAGAGCTTATAGCCACAATTCCAGATTTATTTCGAGATTCTTCTATACACTCTTGCAATAAAGCTTTAGCATATCCTTTGCCTTTATACTTGCCCGAAACCCAAAAACAATCAATAAAAGTGTAATTGGGAGCAAATATCGGAGCCCAGGCATATTCAGCATCTACATATTCAATAAATACTTTAGCTCTTTCATCAAGTTTTTTGAATACATAATTATTATCGAATTGTGCCGAAAGCCACTTTTTCTTTAATTCATAGCCTTCGGCACATTTCTTATCGGAAAATGCACAACAAATGTGCTCATCCTTAATATTGTTCTTATTTAATCTAACGAAATTCATATAAAAAACTAATTTTGCACATCGATAAATTCGAAAGCTTTATCGACTCCTGCACCTTCGCGAATAATCTTAAATTCATCAGTAGTCATATCAATAACAGTAGATTCACCAGTAAAAGAATACTCATCAGAGCTCACAGCTATATCTACAACAGGAGCAAAAGCATCAATAATTCTCTCAG
>JAUQWR010000156.1 GCA_030835065.1 Candidatus Kapaibacterium sp. | reverse complement strand
AATCAAAAGACAATTTTTACTAAATACAATATTGCACCAAGAACTAATGACGACAATACTGAATTTCAAGTAAAAGAAGAAGAAGTTGCAGGTTTGGTTAATATACTATTCCAGGAAAAAGCAATTCCAATTTCAAAATTTGTTGCAGAAAAAGTCTATAAATTCTTTGTTTATTCTAGTCCCGGAGATGTCGATTATACAATAATCGACGATTTGGCAGAGCAATTCAGACAAAACTCTTTTTCTCTAAAATCACTTTACAGATATTTATTTACTAGTACTTATTTCTACGATGATAGATTTATTGGTGCTCAAATAAAAACTCCGCCCGAATTTGTAATCGGCTTGGAAAGACTTTTGTCTGGCGATTTAGACAAAATTGCCGGCAGATCTACCAGGAATGCAGTATTAGATTTAGAACAAGTACTATACGATCCGCCAAATGTTGGCAGTTGGGCTGGTTACAGATCTTGGCTCAGCACTAATACTTATCCTTTGAGGGTTGATTATGCAAAAGCTCTAATTAATTCTTTATCAGACAATCAGCTTATTGATTTTGCTAAAAAATTTACAGATTACACTAATGCTGATAAATTAGCAGAGCAGATCACTACATTGATGCTTTGCCGAAAACCTGCAAATACCAGATTTGCTCAATTCAAGACAGCCTTATTAAACAATCTGACTGAATCAGAATGGGGCAGCAAAATATCAGCTAGCGATAAAGCCTGTTCTGCAGGAATAAGAGCCCTACTTAATGCAGTCATTTTTTCACCTGATTTCCAATTATGCTAATGGAGGAGCAAATGAAAAGAAGAAACTTTCTAAAAAACACTGCTGCAGTTACTGCCGGTGCTGCTATTGCTCCTTACGTTATGAAGGGTCAAAAGCTGTATGATGTGGTTCCTAATGAAAAAATTCTGGGTGCTGCAGATGATAATATAACAATTATAATCGAAATGTTTGGCGGAAACGATGGATTGAATACCATTCCTCCTTATCATCAAGAAGATGAATACATGAAACTTCGCCCTGAGCTTAATATACCCAAGAACAAAGCACAAAGATTTGGTTCGAGCGATTTATATATGCATCCTGCACTTATAGAAAATTCTCATAAAAACGGGATGATGCGATTGATGGACGAAGGCAAATTAGCAATTATTCAAGGTATTGGCTACGAAAATGCAAACCTTTCGCATTTCCGTTCGCAAGAAATTTGGCTGAGTGGCATCAATAGTTCCGATCCTAAAGAAAAATTACTCTCTGGTTGGCTTGGTAGATATTT
>JAUQWR010000155.1 GCA_030835065.1 Candidatus Kapaibacterium sp. | reverse complement strand
GTTGTATGGAGTAAATTCCAGTTCAAACTTCGATAAATTTACTAATAATTTAGAGCAGTCTTATACTGATATTGAAGATAATCTTACAGTTCAAGGCAAAACTAATATTGAATTAGGAAGATTATTTGGAAATATATATTTAAACGAAACAAAATATACAGATATACAATTAGAAAATATTAGCTCTTCCAACAAGTACATCAGGCTTACAAGCCAAGATGGAAAAGTTTCGACTTATCCAATATGTGGAGAAGAGTTAAGAAAAATCAAGATATTCAAGCAGACTGAATTAATAGTAAATTCTGTTAATACCGGAGATATTAAGTTTAGTTTCTACACCGAAGATAAAGGAGATGTAGAATTAGAACTTAGGGATATAAATGGTTCTTTAATAAACAAAATGAATTATTCCAATACAGATAAGCTCGAAATCAGTTCAGTTATACCATCAAATGAAATAGGAAGCGGAGTGTATTTAATAAGTTTGAACACGCGATGGGGAAAAATTGTTAAGAAAATAAGCTTAATAAAGTAATATAATCACAAATGCCCTTTGATAAAAATAATCAAAGGGCATTAAATTTATTTTGTTATTAGAAACTTAAGAGTTTCAATTTCCTTTCCGTTATTAACAGTAGCAACATAAGCCCCACTGGAAAGCATATTTATATCAATACTACGATTAAATTCACCGGGATATACTTTTTCTTGAACTACAGGCTGCATTACTTGATTGCCGTTAGCATCGTAAATTGAAATATCCAAAATCATTTCTTCTTTTATATCCAATTGAATATTAATCCTTTCGCGAGCAGGATTTGGATAAATTTTGGATTTGACTATACTACCTTGCTCTTCACATTCTTCAGACATCAATAAAAGCGAAAAGCATGTAATAAATAGAAATACTCTTAAAAAATTCTTAAAACTAAAAGGCTTTGTTTTCATAATCAGCTCCAATTAAATTTATAATTCAAATTATAAAAATAATATTAATTTCATACTATAAAATACAAATATTATAATAATTCTTTGGCATCAAATATTTTTAAACTTATATTTGTAAAAATAAGCAATATAATGGTTTATATAAATGGAAAAAGCAGAAGGAGTAAATTCCGGTTTTTTAAATTTGTCTGCCAATCCTGATTTTTATAGGAGAGGAAGTCAAAAATCAAAAACAGACAAATCGGGCTTAAAATCCGGTGAAATACTTCATGGTACTGTTCTTGAAGTAATTTCAAAAGATTTGATCAAAGTAAGATTGCCAATCGGAACCTTTACAGCACTTATTCAAGGCAGATTCATTGTCGGAGATACTTTGTTTTTTAAAGTTGTAAGCAATTCGCCGGCTTTAATTCTAAAAATTCATTCTGTATCAAAAAAAATTAACAATAAGAATTTGAGTCCTAGCGACTGCTCTCGTATTTTGGATATTGATTTTACTAATTTATCACATGCAGTAATTGAATTTATTTCAAGCAAAACTAATAATATCGAAAGAAATTTGGTGCTTCAGGTAATAAACAGCCTCGAAAAATTTGATAAACTAACCTTAAGCAACAAATCGCCTTACGACATTTTAAATACTGTATATCATCTATACATCGGTGCAATACCTGATACAAAAGAAAATTTTTTGAAATTTTTCAATTTATTTAAATCTACTGATTTAATTTCTAATGAACTTAATAACAATAGTTCCGAACTTTTAAATTTATATAAAAGTAAAAAAGATTTACTTATAAATACTTTTTTGAAATATAATAACAGGCAGACATTAAATTCTATATTAAATCCATTAAAATCACAAAATGAATCCAATTTGATTGAATTGATTGATTCTCAAGCATTATGGAATCACATTGCATATTATAAATCTTTAGATTATTATTTCCTAGTATCATTTCAGAATAAAGATACAAATTATGTTTGTGCAATATCTTTGCTTTATTCAAAAGAAGAAATTAAGACAAAAAAGCTGGATAATATCGATTATGAAAATCATAAAATAGCGATAGCATTAGATAAAAGTATAAGCGAAGATAAATTGATTAAACTATATAATAGCAACAATTTATTATTAGATTTAAAAGAATTTGCAATAGAATTGTATAAAAAACTATTAACACATAATTTAATAATGCATGAGTTCTTATTTAGTATAAATAAAAAGGATACCAACCTAT
Source organism: Candidatus Kapaibacterium sp. (assembly GCA_030835065.1). Lineage (GTDB taxonomy): Bacteria > Bacteroidota > Ignavibacteria > Kapaibacteriales > UBA2268 > JAUQWR01. The sequence goes on along the minus strand of JAUQWR010000155.1, from coordinate 6,694 downwards.
TACCGGCTGATATCCAGGCAAATCCAAAAAACTTTTCAGTAGTAATTTAATCAATAAGCCTTGATAAACTATTCAAGCCTAAAGGCTCTACCGAAAGGAAAGCTTCGGCATAGCTGGTACCAATAACACCACCAAAATATCTTGAGCGGGCAATTAGTTCTTCCATAAATTCAGGAGATGAAAGTCTGGTAGGTTTTTCTTCAACTCCTTCGTATCCTGGAACAAATACTTGCGAAGAAAATGCCTTGACAGCATCAAGTTTTATATCATGAACATCACTAATATCAACATAGAAATCGGGTTTACGATCGAATTGGTAGCTTTGCATAAAGCAATAAATTTTTCTAGTACGGAATGTATTTTGAGCAACACCATTTTCTTCGGTATGAATTTTAGCTAGTCCGCTTTTAAAAAGTGCATTCCTAACTAATTTATGAGAAGCTTCGTGGTCTGGATGCCTTTCAAAATGTGGATGAGTTATTATCATCTTAGGTCGATATTTACGAATAACAGTAATAAGCTCTATTAAAGCTTCAGGAGAATCATTAATATAACCATCTCTCATACTAAGATTGACTCTTTCCTTTACGCCCAAAATTTCGGCAGCGAGTTTAGCTTCTTGAGCTCTAAGCTCAGGATTGCCACGAGTACCCATTTCGCCACGAGTCAAATCAACCAAAACAACGTTTTTGCCTTCTTTAGTCAATTTAGCAATAGTGCCACCACAGCAAAGCTCAGCATCATCTGGATGAGCACCAATAACCATTGCATCACAAATAGGCATAATAGTTTCTACGCTCATATTACCATCCGGTAAGTGAATGAATTTTTTCAATCCTAATCATATGTCTTCCACCTTCAAAATCAGTTTCGAGGTAGGTCTTAATCATATTTTTTGCAGCTTCGAAATCAATAAGTCTCGAACCAAGGCAAATAATATTAGAATTATTATGCTCGCGAGACAATCTAGCCATATCAACATTCAAACAATTTGCAGCTCTAATGCCGGTCACTTTATTAGCAATAATAGACATACCAATACCTGTCCCGCACACTAAAACTCCGAAATGGGCAATACCCCCTGCCACAGCTTCAGAAGCAGGAAAGGCATAATCAGGATAATCTACAGACTCTTCCGAAAACGCTCCAAAATCTAAAATTTGATGTCCTTCTTCTTCTTTCAACCAATGTATAATCTCTTTTTTTAACAAAAAACCTGCATGATCTGATGCAACTGCTATTTTCATTTTATACTAATCCCAATAAATTCATATACTTATATTTTGTATTAATTGTTATCATTTTTTTATCCACATTTTGTCAAACTTTCCACATTTTTATTTGTAGAAAACAAGTTGAAAATTTAGCAAAAATGCAATTCTAAATTTCATTTAATTCTTCTTCCACATCAAGTGTGGATAAACTTGAATTATCCACACTATTATCAACATCACTTTTTTAATAGATTACGTTTTTTATCTCTTTTAATTTTTATCTACTTAATAATATGCAAGTCTTATTTATAAACTTTTCAACAGAGATAATAACATATACAACTTTAATAAATACTCTTATATACTAATAATAATATTTAAGGGTTTTCCACAGAGACATTAGATAATATCAAATCCGCAGAATTTTCTTAAAGGTTCAGGAACGACAACATGACCATCTTCAGTATAATTATTTTCCAAAATGGCAACCATAATTCTAGAAGTAGCCAAAGCAGAACCATTAAGAGTATGAACAAATTCAGGTTTAGCATCCGATCGTCTTTTAAATCTGATATTAGCTCTTCTAGCTTGGAAATCTTCGAAATTGGAGCAGCTCGATACTTCCAACCATTTTTCTTCGCCAGGAGCCCATACTTCCAAATCATAAGTCTTAGCACTTGAGAAACTAGTATCACCAGAGCATAGAAGTAATAAACGATAAGGCAAATCTAATGCTTTCAAAATATCTTCGGCTTCGCTTACTAAAATTTCTAATTGATTATAAGAATCTTCCGGAAGAGCAAAATTGACTAATTCTACTTTATTGAATTGATGAACTCTCAAGCAACCATGCACTTCTTTGCCATATCCACCTGCTTCGCGGCGGAAACATGGCGAGTAGCCTGTATATTTTAATGGAAGCGATTCAAATTTTAGCATATCTCCATTATGGAAATTAGTGAGAGGTACTTCGGCAGTTGGAATAAGATACATATTATCGACTGTAGCGTGATACATATCCTCTGCCATTTTTGGCAATTGACCAGTACCATACATTGAGTTTTGGTTTACCATAAAAGGAGGCATCAATTCTGTATATCCATGCTTATCGAGGTGATAATCCAACATAAAATTGATTAATGCTCTTTCTAATTTTGCACCTTTGCCAATATAGAAAGAAAATCCGGCACCAGACACTTTTGCGCCGCGTTCAAAATCAATTATATTTAATTCTGTTGCAATTTCGATATGATTTTTTTTGACAGCTTGTGTTTTCTTTTCGCTCCAAGTGCGCACTACAAGATTATCATCCGAACTTTTTCCAATAGGAACAGTATTATGAACCATATTAGGAATACAAGTGATAATATCATTCAATTCATTTTCTGTATCACGAAGCTCGTCGTCGAGATCTTTAATTTTGTCAGAAACTTGTTTCATATCTGCAATAAGATCATCTGCATCTTTTCCTTCTTTTTTTAGAAGAGCGATATCTTTAGACACAACATTTCTTTTATTCTTAAGTGCTTCTACTTCTTGAATAATTTTTCTTCTTTTTTCGTCGATGTCCAGAATTAGTTCTGCTTTTGCTGATTCATTTTTATTAGCAATATTTTGCTTGACCAACTCTAAATTTTCTCTAACAAATTTTAGATCTAACATAATAATAGTATATAAATATATGTAACAAAATAATTAACAAAACTAAGCAAAAAACCAAAAAAATTATATAAAAATATATAGAAAGAATGAATAGGAAAAAATTGTATAAGCTTTTGAAATATATTAAGACTTAAAAAAAAAGCCCATTCTTTGAAAAATGGGCTTTGCGGAAAGAGAGGGATTCGAACCCTCGGTACGGTTTCCCGTACACACGCTTTCCAGGCGTGCCAGTTAAACCACTCCTGCATCTTTCCATGCATTATATTGCTTAACAATAGGATTACAAATTTAACAAAAAATATTAAACAGACAAAGAATAATTTGGATAATTAATCAAAAAGTATTAATTTGCATCGCTTCCTTAGCTCAGCTGGCCAGAGCATCTGACTCTTAATCAGAGGGCCGAGGGTTCGAGTCCCTCAGGAAGCACTTTTTTTTTATACAAACCAAAATACTTCTATTGAAATTTTTTAACTTTATTAGTATTATGATTGAAACTAGATATGTAGTTTACTATTAGTGTATATTTATTTTCTACTTAAGATAAGGTTTTTATAAAAAATAAAAAAAAGGGGCAAGTTCAAAATTTATATTATGAAGTTACCCCAAATTAATTCTAGCTTTTGAAAATATCAATTTCGTTTTTTTCTTCTTTGTTTAATATTATCAATTCATCTTCAAATTTTCCATTAGAGTCATTTACTTGCTTTTTAAGAATTGATCTTTCCATATAATAACCAATAATAAATCCTAAACCAAAAAATATCAGGCATAATGCAAAACCCAATAAAGGTTGGTAGTTCAACAATCTCAAATATAATTCCTGATTGTAAGAATAATATAGTTCAAAACCAATATTTGTAATAAAGGTCAAAAACAAACCAATTCCTACTCCAACCAAAGGAGGACCAATACGAATAAACCATAAAGTTTGTCTTGGCTTTTTGACTTGCTTTATAAAAACACCTTTATCGAGCATTGTCATTTTTTCTTTGTGACGAGTGGTAACCACTAAATAGACTATTGCAACTATAGTTCCGAAAAATATTAGTGTTGGCAGTACAGCTTCCATTTTTTTCTCCAATTTTGTAATCAAGTTTGTTTAATTTGTTTGACGCTCAATTTTTTTTTCGGTTACAAATAATTTTTTAGTAACCAAAAAAATTTACAAGCGTCTAACTGAATATGAGTGATATAGAAGATAGAAGAATAATAGAGCAAGTGCTGGAAGGCGATGTTCACAAATACTCAATACTTATTAATAAGTATAAGCGTATGGTCTATTCTATTGCCTATAAAATTTTAAAGAATAGGGAAGATGCTGAAGATACTTCGCAAGATATATTTATTAAAGTATATAATTCTTTAAATATTTTTGGCAGCTCTGCAAAATTTTCGACTTGGTTATATAAAATATCATTCAATATGACTATTAGCAAAGCACGAAAGAAGAAGATAAGCATTAGCCCTATTGAACTTAATGAAGACATAAACCCTGATTATTCTGAAACAAATCTTGGTTTGGATAATCTTATCAGACAAGAAAGAAAACAAATATTAGAACAAGCTTTGTCTGAATTGAATGAATTAGAATATCTGCTAATTATACTTTATTATTACGAAGAGAAAACCATTGAAGAAATTTCTGAAATATCAAATTTAAGCAAATCAAATATTAAAACAATTCTCTTCAGAACCCGAAAAAAACTATTTACAGTTATAACTCGTTTATCGAGTACTAATGCGGAGTATTTGATATGAATGAAATAGAATTTAAAAAAATATTTAAAGATATAGATTTGGAATCGCCATCGTCAGGTTTCGAATCCAATATTATGAAATCAATCGTAGCTTCAGAAAAAGCAAGACGAAATCAAAGCTATTCATATTCGAAAGTACTCCTTATTCCCGCATTGGTATTGAGTATATGTATTGCATGGATGATTTTCGGTATAGACATTGGCAGTACCAGCAAAATAACAAGCAGATTATATAATATATTTAATTCATATACATATATTAATATAATGTATTTATTATCTTTTGTATCCGCAATTTTTCTAATTTTCTTTAGCTTCGAAGAATTATATATAAAAAGAAATAATAATAGAAAGAATAAAATTATATAAAAATTTGTAAAAGTATAAAAGATAATTAATTGTTTTTCGTGATTGTATCATTGATAAAAATAAGGTGATTAAATTGGGAAAAACAATAACAGCATTGGCAACTCCACCGGGTGTTTCCGGAATGGCGGTAATAAGGCTATCAGGCGAAAAATCAATAGAAATAATAGATAAATGTTTTATGGGCAAGACAAGAATTGCCGATTGTAAGTCTCATACAATTCATTTCGGTAATATTTTTCATGCCGGCAAATTAATAGATACAGTAACAGTAACTGTATTCAAATCTCCTCATTCCTATACAGGCGAAGACGTAGTAGAAATTGGCTGCCATGGTGGTAATGTTATATATTCATTAATAATAGATGCACTTATTTCTTTGGGTGCCGAAATTGCAGAGCCAGGTGAGTTTACTCGTCGTGCCTTTATAAATGGTAAATTAGATCTTGCCCAAGTAGAAGCTGTAGCCGATATTATTCACTCAAATTCTGTACCAGGTGCACAAACTTCCGCCCGTCAACTGGTAGGAGAATTTACCTGCCGTATGAAAAATCTTAGGAAAAGCTTGATGAGTGCGGCTTCGCTTCTCGAGCTCGAGCTTGATTTTGCAGATGAAGGATTTGAATTTGTATCGAAAGATTCTATTATTGATCAAATTAATGATGCAATTAATATTTGTAGAAATTTATTTAGTTCTTTCCATAGTGCTGAAATATTGAGAGAAGGGTTTTATGTAGGTATTGCCGGATATCCTAACTCAGGAAAATCTACTTTATTTAATTCTCTACTAAGCAAGGAAAGAGCAATTGTAAGCCATTTACCAGGCACAACCCGAGATTATCTCGAAGAATCTTTGCTTATCAATGGAATTGGAGTAAAGCTTATAGATACAGCCGGAATAAGAGAATCAGATGATATAATTGAAATTCAAGGTATTGCACTTGTAGAGTCAGTTTTGAAGCAGTCTGATATGATTTTGGTTATTAATGATGCTTCTAAAGGATTACATTTTTCTGATAATCTATTTAATGAACTAAAAGCTAAATATCCTAATGCTCATCCACTACTTATTCAAAATAAGATTGACTTGATCGATGCTAAAACAGATGATTATATTTCGATATCTGCAAAGCATAAAATTGGTATAGAAGAATTAAAATCTAATATTGGCGAATCTGCTTCGAACTCTGTTAATAGAGTTACCGATGTTTTGATTAATCAACGTCATTCTAAATTATTAAAACAAGTATCAGAAATATTAGAGAATTCGATTTTCGAAATACGAAATGGAAAAGAAAATGAATTGATTGCAATTGATATTCGCGAAGCTTCTGCAAAGCTCGGCGATATAACTGGCGATAACTGGAACGAAGAAGTTCTCAATAATATTTTTGCTGCTTTTTGTATTGGCAAGTAAAATGTTCCACGTGGAACATATTATTAGAAAAAATTTAGCTAAATTGCTAATGGTATTATGTGTGAATTGATAAGACTTTAATGAATACAGATAAATTTGATATTATCGTTATTGGCGGTGGTCATGCCGGCATAGAAGCTTCGTTTGTTGCATCACGTATGGGATGCAAAGTTGCTCTTCTTACAATGAATCCCAAAACTATTGGAAAACCTTCTTGCAATCCTTCGATTGGTGGTACTGCCAAAGGGCATTTGGTAAAAGAAATTGATGCTCTT
>JAUQWR010000154.1 GCA_030835065.1 Candidatus Kapaibacterium sp. | reverse complement strand
AGTACGCACTAATGTTAGAGATTGCTGGTTTAATATAGAAAATAGATCGGACTTGCTTTTGTTAATCTCATAATAAACAAAAAAAGACAAAACGGTAATAAAAAGTATTATTACCGTCGTCAAATAAATATTTTTAGTTTTTAATATCATATTATCTCCAACACTCTAAAATACAGAAAAAATTAGAATGTCAAAGAGTATTATTTGATTATTGCATATAAATTCATCAAAAGAGATGGGAAAAATCCAAATAAAAGCACACCAATCAAACATACAAACAAAGATACTGATGAGAGCTTGAGTTCGGCTTTTGCAATTGGATTGTCGCTATCTTTAAAGAACATATAAACAATTAATCCGATATAGAAATATACTGAAATTACTGAAGAAATAACAGCAACAATAGTAAGCCAAGTATATCCGGATTGAATTGCTGCTAAAAACAGATAATATTTACCAAAGAAACCCGCAAATGGTGGCAATCCAGCAAGAGAAAACATGAATATAGCCATCAATGCTGCTAAATAAGGATTAGATTTTCTTAAACCTGTAAAATTATCTAAGTTAATATTTGATGAATCTTTGTTTTCCAATACTGATAAAACAATAAATGCACCAATTTGCATAAATAAATAAGAAGTAGCATAGAAAATAATACCGTCATAACCCAATTGATTATTTGCTACAACACCCATCAACATATATCCGGCATGAGCAACTGACGAATAAGCCAACATTCTTTTAATATTCTTCTGTGAAATTGCAGTAATATTACCAATAAGCATAGTAGCAGCCGAAAGTACTGCAAGTATCATCTGCATAGTTTCAGTTGATACAAGTCTCATAGCATTATTAGTAAACGAAGGCATAAGAGCTTTTGCAATAATAATAAACGAAAAGATTGCAGCAGCCTTGCCAGCTGTACTCATAAAAGCAGTAACAGTAGTAGGAGCACCCTGATAAACATCCGGAGCCCATTGATGGAACGGAAACGCAGCTATTTTAAAGCTAAGACCAATTAAAAGTAGAGCAATACCAAAAGTTAAATATGTAGCATTAAAATTGTTTTTAGCTATAAATTGAGCAATCACATTCAATTCTAAAGATGAAGTCGCACCATATACCAGAGCCATACCATATAGTAAAAAACCGCTGGCAAATGAGCCCAACAAGAAATATTTAAGAGCTGATTCGACAGATTCAATTCTTTGTCTGAAATATCCTGAAAGTATATAAAACATTATCGACATTAATTCAATACCGATAAATAACATTAGTAAGTTATTAGCATGAGAAATATATACCATTCCGGCTACGGCAAGAATAATAATTGAATAATACTCTTTATACTCATGATATCCTTTGCTAATAAAAGATCTCGAAGCCAACATTGTAAGAATACCAGCGAGCGAGAATAGAATATCGAAATAAGCCGAATAGGACGAAAAAACCATTGTATTTTTTGTAATTGTAAAAATATCATGGTAATCGGCAGGATTGACTAATTTGGGTACTTGCAATGTTAGTGTGTATATAGCAGCACCAGCTGTTGCAAGTAAGGAAAAAATCCCGAATGCAAAGTTAATAGTTTTATTTTTGCCGGAAACTGCATCTAAAACTACAATCAATACAGCAAAAGCTGAGATTAAGAACACCGGCATCGCTAAAAAAACTTCTTGATTCATAATTTATTATTCACTTATTATCAATATTCTTTATTTATTAATTGGTTTATATTCTAATTTTCCGGGCAAATTATATTGAGATTTGCCAAATTTGATTGTTTCTAATTTGTTTATCAAAGATTTGGTTGAAGTTTCGGAAACACTCATAAATGTGCTTGGATAAACTCCAATCCATACGATAAATACAACTAATGGAACAAGCATTACCCATTCGTTTTTCTTCAAATCTTCTAGACCATTATTTAATGGATTAGTAATTGTGCCAAACATAACACGCTGGAACATCCAAAGTAGATATACAGCAGCAAAAATTACACCGCTGGCAGCAATAATTGTATATGCCCAGGAATTTAAGAATGGAGATTTAAACGCACCAACAAGTGTTAGTAATTCTCCTACAAATCCATTAAGCCCCGGCAAACCAACAGAAGCAAACATAGCTATTGCAAAAAACACAGTATATACAGGCATTACTCTTGCAAGTCCGCCAAATTCACTAATATTTCTTGTATGTCTTCTTTCATAAATAAATCCAACGCATAGGAAAAGCATTCCAGTGGACAAACCGTGGTTTATCATCTGAATAATTGCACCTTGAACACCTTCTACAGTCATTGAAAAAATACCTAACACAACAAATCCCAAGTGACTTACTGATGAGTATGCAACTAATTTTTTAACGTCAGTTTGAATCATCGCAACCAATGCACCATAAACTATACCAAATACAGCTAACCAAGAGATAATTGAAGCATAATTGAATGATGCTTGTGGAAATAAATCCAAATTAAATCTTATTAAGCCGTAAGTACCCATTTTCAACAATACTGCAGCAAGTATAACTGAGCCAGGAGTAGGAGCTTCGGTGTGTGCATCTGGAAGCCAGGTATGCAACGGAAATACTGGTACTTTTATCAAAAATGAAAGAGCAAAAGCTAAAAACATCCATTTTTGTATATCAAATGGTATCATTTGCGAATAATTTCTAATTGTAAGCAAGTTGGTTGTAAATCCACCTGAATTACTTACTAAGTATGTACCGACATAATGTCCCAGCCAAACAATGGCTACCAACATAAATAAAGAGCCAACCATTGTGAAAATAAAGAACTTAATAGCTGCATAAATTCTTTCTTTTCCACCCCAAATACCAATAATAAAATACATTGGTATTAATATGATTTCCCAGAATATATAGAATAAGAATAGATCTAAAGATGAAAATACTCCAGTCATTGCAAATTGAAGAAGTAATATCATCGAATAATACTCTTTTTCTCTCTTTTTTATTGCATCGAAAGACGAAAGGATTGCGATTGGACTTATAAATGTAGTCAACATAACAAGTAATACCGACATTCCGTCTAAACCTAATCTAAATCCGGCATCAATCGAAGGAATCCAATTAGCATCAACCATAAATTGGTAATTAGGATTTGTACTATCAAATCCTATCCAAAGGCTTAAGGATACAAAAAAAGTAATTAATGAGAAAGCTAATGTTGTATATTTAATGATTTTTACTGAATCTTTTTTGATTGTCAGAATCAACAAAGACCCAAGCAAAGGTACAAACAACGTCAATAATAAAGCTAACATATTGATTATTTATTTAATTTTACATATTTACTAAATGACAAATAAAATCCATGCAAGTATTGCAACAATACCTGCCATCATAAGCATAGCATAATTTTGCACGATACCGGTTTGAATCTTTCTAAGAGATTCGGAAACCAACGCAGTAGTTTTTCCGGCACCATTAACAATTCCATCGACAACTTTGATATCAACGACTTTCCAGAGAAGCGAAGTAGATAATGCAAGTAAGGAATCAACAATAGCCTTAAAATAAAACTCATCGAGTTTATATTTATTGAAAAGCATATTATAAATACCTTTGTTATTAGCAGCCAATTTATTTGGAATTTTAAATGTCTTATCTGAATAGAATTTATTAGCAATATAAATTGCAAAAATTGCAATCGCAGTGGCTAGTGCCATCAATAGATACTCAATAAGATGAACTTCAGTATGAGCATGCTTGCCTAATATATGATTAGCATTTGCAAAAATTGGATGCAAATAGTTTTCTAATAAATTTGGATGATCGCTAAACCAAAAGCCTAAAGCATAAGGAATACCTAAAAAACCACCCAAAGCAGACAATACAGCTAACACCATCAAAGGTATAGTCATTGTTTTTGGAGATTCGTGTGGATGAAGGTGATGTTTGTCAAATCTTTCTTCGCCATGAAATGTCAAATTTACCAATCTGAACATATAGAAGGCAGTCATAAACGCAGAAATTGTCAATAATCCCCATAAAATATAAGAACCATGGCTGAAAGTGCTCCATAAAATTTCATCTTTTGAGAAGAAACCACTGAAAAGCGGAACACCGGCAATAGCTAAAGAAGCAATGTAAAAAGTTTTATATGTTATTGGCATATATTTGCGGAGGTTACCCATTTTTTGAATATTTTGCTCTTCGTGCATACCATGAATTACTGAACCAGAACCAAGGAATAATAATCCTTTGAAGAATGCATGAGTCATCACATGAAATATTGCAGCTGTAAATGCACCAACTCCCAGAGCAGCAAACATAAAACCTAATTGGCTCACTGTTGAGTATGCTAAAACTTTTTTAATATCATTCTGAACAAGCCCGATAGTAGCTGCAAAAAAAGCTGTGAGTACACCTATAACAGCAACTACTGTCATCGCAGTAGGTGATAATGAGAATAGTACAGAATTTCTTGCTACCAAGAATATACCTGCAGTAACCATTGTGGCAGCATGAATAAGTGCAGAAACAGGAGTTGGACCCGCCATAGCATCAGGAAGCCACACAGCTAATGGAATTTGAGCAGATTTGCCAGTACATCCTAAGAACATCAGAAGAGCAATTGCAGTAACTAAGCCTGAATTCATGAAGAAGCTTTCATTAGCAGCCAATGAATCAGATATAGCTTGATATTCTAAAGTATTGAAATTTATAAAAATCATAAACATAGCAATTAGAAAACCAAAGTCGCCTATACGATTAACGATAAAAGCTTTGTTGGCTGCATCGCCTGTCCAAGTAATTCTTGTACCTTCAAATTTACGGTCGTACCAAAATCCTATAAGTAAATATGAGCTTAGCCCGACGCCTTCCCAACCTAAAAATGTCAATAATAGGTTGCTTGATAAAACAAGATTCAACATCATAAAAATAAACAAATTGAGATATGCAAAGAAGCGATAAAAACTCCTGTCGCCATGCATATATCCAATCGAATAAACATGAATTAGAAAACCAACTCCGGTAATAATCAAGGAGAACAGCACAGAAAGCTGATCGACTTGATAAGATACATTTACTTTGAAACTACCAGCGGCAATCCATGTAAATACATTTTGAATGTGAGGTTTTTCTAAATGCGAACCTATCACATTGATAAATAGTAACACTGATACAATGAATGATAGTCCTACTGCAGTAGATGCGATTGTCCCAATTAACTTTTCATTTTTCAAGTATTTGCCCAATAATCCTATAATCAGAAAACCAATTAAAGGAAATAATGGGACAAATTGTATCATTTCGAGCATAATTCAACCTGTATATTTTCCCATCAAAACTTCATTTTCAACGAAATATCCTCTTGTTTAGTTTAAACGAAATAAAAAAATGAAGTAATAATAAGAAAAGTTTTGATTTTATATTAAAATAGTTTGTTTATTTAGAAAAATAATCGTAGAAAGCAGCCTTGTAATGTTCAATTTTTGGAGGATTATAATAATATTCTATTGTAATAATATCAAATCGGCATTCTGTATTATAAATATTATTAATAAACATATATCCTTTGGCTGCATGAATAATTTTTTTTGCCTTTTGGGGAGTTACTGATTCGATAGGATGACCAAATTCTTTGCTTTTGCGTGATTTTATTTCGATGAATACCAATACATCTCCATCTTTTGCTACAATATCTAATTCTGCATCTTTGCCAAACGCAAAATTTCGTTTGATGATTTTATATCCAATACTTTCAAGATATTTTACGGCAGTCTCTTCCCCATACTTGCCCTTTTCTTTTGTATTGATAAGCGAATCCCAGGTTTTCATAAATACTCCTACTAAATAAAAAAGGAAGAACTATGATTTCTCATAATTTCTTCCTCTTAATTTTTAAAATATAATTTATATTTAAATAAATTTAACTTTCTGTAGAAGTTTTACCTGCTTTTTCTTCAATTTCAATCGGATAATCACCAGTAAAACAAGCAGTGCAATAGCTGATACCTTCTTCCTGAGGTACTGATTCCATCAATTTTTCAATCGAAAGATAATGCAATGAATCTACACCTAAAGCTTTTCCGATTTCTTCTTCGCTATTATGATAATTAGCAATTAATTCTTCTTTAGATGGAAAATCCATTCCATAATAACATGGAGAAGTAATTTGAGGAGAAGTAATTCTCATATGCAATTTTTTGGGATTTGCTTCTCTAATTAGCTTTATAAGAGCTTTTGATGTAGTACCTCTTACAATTGAGTCATCAATAAAAACAACGTTTCGACCTTCGATAACACCTTTTACAGTATTGAATTTTGTTTTAACTTTAAATTCTCTATTATCCTGACCAGGTGAAATAAAAGTACGGCCAACATAGTGACTTCTAATAAGCCCAATTTCGAATGAACTTTTGTGACCGAGTTCATCATTGACTTTAGCAAAACCTAAAGTTGAAGTATTTGCACTATCAGGCACTG
>JAUQWR010000153.1 GCA_030835065.1 Candidatus Kapaibacterium sp. | reverse complement strand
TCCAACAAGCTTGATTACAGCCTCTTTCATATTTCCAAACAAAGGACCATTAATTTCGGTGTAGTCTAATATTACTGAACTTGGCAAAGATGAATATGCTAAATATGATAAAAACTCAATTTCTGGTAATTTGAATTCTGTAAATCCAGAAAACATAATAATAGATTTAGGATTAAAAAAATCATCTATTGGCAATTTGTTTTTTGTACCACTAATAGTCAGTCCCGATGCAGACTGAAGACTACAATTATCTTGAATAAATTGTTTTAATTCTTTGTTGAGTCTTTGAATTAAAGAAGGGCTATCTTTGAGTTCATCGCCGAGCAATTCTTCATATTTTGCATAGAGCGAGGCAATATCAAATAATCTGTCCTTATTTGTAACACCACCAATAACAGGATTAAACACATCATCAGGATTATATTTTTGGCAATCTTCAAACATGCTTTGAGGGCTTATACCATCTTCTTTAAGACCAATAATAATTGAATCTAACTTTTCAATAATTCCTATTGAGGCTTTATTGGTTTTACTCTTAAAATATTTCAAATCAGCTTTTTCGTAAGCCTCCTCCATAAGAGTCAATCTATATGCATCAGAAATTGTGCGACCAGGATTAAACTCAAACAAAGAAAAGTAGCATTTATTGACAAATGTCTGAAAAGTATAAAATTTAAAATTAGATACAGGCTTTTTATATTTATTAAAGTATTTTCTTATAAAATCTTTTTCAAGTTTTCGCATAAACTTGCCGGTAGGCACAATAATAATCGCAGACTCGGGAGCATCATTATCTATCGAAAAATCAATTAGATTATCGATAGATTTTGGCATTTCATCCAATTTAAAATTAGTATTAAAAATAATATGAGGCATAATAACCTTCCAGAATAAATCAATAATGCAAAATACAATATTCAGAAATTATAAACAAATATAGAAAAAACTAAAATTGATTAAAATATTTACAAAAAAAATAGTAAATTGGCTAATCGTATTTTTTATTAACAATTTAAAATCGACTATTCCAAAAGGAGGGCTAAATGCCTCAAACTATGGTCCAAAAAATCTTGGCTAAAGCAGCAGGAAAGCCAAGTGTCGAAGTTGGCGAAGTACTCGAACCCAACGTCGATTTAGCTATGTCTCATGAAAATGCTGCACTTGTAATAAATCAATTTGCCGAAATATATAATGGACTCGGCAAACCAGCAAAAGTATGGAATCCAAACAAAATTGCTATTATTTTCGATCACAGAGTTCCTGCCGAAAGCAAGAAAACAGCTACTAATCAAAAGAAAATCAGAACATTTGTAGCTGAACAAGGAATCAGTAAATTCCATGATATTCGTGGAGATGAAGGTGGTATCTGCCATCAAATTCTTCCCGAAAGTGGATATGTTATGCCTTCTTATGTAGTTGTTGGCACTGATAGCCACACAACTACTCACGGAGCCATCGGAGCTTTTTCCTTTGGTATTGGTGCTACTGAAATGGCTTCTGTCTGGGCACTTGGTCAAGCTTTGAATATAGAGGTTCCACCTACTATTAAAGTTATTATCAATGGCACTTTGCCTAAATATGTTTTGCCAAAAGATATTATTCTTCATTTAATTGGTAAAATTTCTGCAGAAGGTGCAAACTTTAAAGTTTTGGAATTTCATGGCGAGGCAATACGTAATATGAGCACTTCAGGCCGCCTCACTATCTGCAATATGAGTGTCGAAGCAGGTGCTACTTCTGGTATTGTACCTCCAGACGAAGAAACAGTTAGATATTTGAGAGAAGAAGCTGGATATAAAGGCGAAATTGATATGATGCAAGCAGATCCAGATGCAGTATATGATCAAATTGTAGAAATCAATGCTTCTGAATTGACTCCTCAAATTGCTTGCCCTCACACTGTTGATAATGTAAAACCAATTGCTGAAGTTGAAGGTATTAAAATTGACCAAATAGTAATTGGATCTTGCACTAACGGAAGATTAGACGATTTGCAGATAGCATCAGAAATTCTAAAAGGCAAAAAAGTAGCACGTGATACTCGTATGCTGGTATTCCCTGCTTCATCCAGAATTTATCAAGAAGCTCTCGACAAAGGCTATATCAACGATTTGGTAAAAGCTGGTGCTGTTGTTATGAATCCAGGTTGTGGTCCTTGCTTAGGTGTTCACCAAGGTGCTTTGGGCGATGGCGAAAAAGCTTTAGCTACTACTAATAGAAACTTTAAAGGCAGAATGGGCAATCCTGTTTCGGATGTCTATCTTGCTTCACCAGCAGTTGCTGCTGCTTCTGCTCTTACCGGTGTTATTACAGATCCAAGAAAAGGAGTGAATTAATATGCCAAAAGTGATTTATAAAATCGAAGATGATATCTCAACTGATATTATTTATCCTGGTAGATATATGGCTACTGTATTACCTTCGGAAACTCCTCAATTTGCATTTGATGATATTAAAGATCTTAATAAAATGCTTAATGACGAAAAACCTGACGATCAAAGAATTATCGTTGCCGGTAAAAACTTTGGTTGTGGCTCTTCACGCGAACAAGCAGCTTCGACTCTCAAAGGTCATGAACTCATTATCGTTGCTCGCAATTTTTCACGTATTTTCTTACAAAACAGCATTAATCTTGGTTTACGCACTATTATCTGCCCGGATATCGAAGCCGATACTGGAGATGAATTGATTATTGAAGGCGATAAACTTAAAAATATTACTAAAAACAAGGAATTCGAAGTCCTTCCACTTCCAAAAGCTCGCCAGGCTATTGTTGATGCTGGTGGTTTGATTCCTTATACACAGAATATTTTGAAGCAAAGACAATAATAGCTCATTGCTGCAAAAGGATTTTTAAATAGTATTATTATTACAAAGGATGCTTGATCTTCTAAAATAGTTGGTCGAGCATCCTTTTTAAATAAGAATTGGAATTTGCTTTTCTTTACTTCGTGTTACTTTGTGCTACTATTTCTTAGTTCTTCTTCTTAATAGAGAGCATAAACATAACACATTTTTAACCTTACTAATTTCTCTACATTTATTGACTTAGTACAATGAATTAAGTATCACTTACAACTATCAAAAAACAAAAAAGAAGGTTCAGATACTGAGACCTCCTTTTAATTAGGGTATGTGTGTTTATGAGATTATCTTTACATTCTTTTTAATATCTATTTACTGATAATGAAGATAAAGCACCTTCATAATTTATAAAAATCACCTTTTTAGTCTTATCAAAATTATCAGTTAAGTATATATTATTATTTACTTTATTAAATTGGTCCAAATTAATATCCGATAAACCTTCCTTTAATTGTATTTTACAAGCCATATCTTTAGGAATTTCAATATCAACAGAAGAAACACCCGTATTTACATCAATATTAACCGTATCAGCTCTATTCCCTAATTTCAAAAAACATGAGGAAACACCAGTCTGAATACTAACTTCATTCACCTTATGTTTCGATAAATCTAAAGATAAATCGCCAGCTCCGGCATTAACGTTAAGTTTCCAATTAATATTATTATTTAGAGCTATTTCTGTATGTCTGGAAACATTAATATCATTAGATTCGCCCAACTTTAAATTCAAATTGGCAGTACTTTTGTCTGAATTATTATCATATTGCACATCAATTATTTCAGCCTCAGCCTTATACATCATCAAAGAATCAGTCGAACCTTCTAAGTCAATAGAACTAGCACCGGCAGTAATATTCAAATTGGCACTAGTAACCAATGAATCGAGTGCAATTGATTTAGTTACTACATTCCTATGATCAGTATTAATTTTGATATTAGAATGTGAAAACCAATTTGCAGGGCAGCCGTGCGAGCATTTGCAGCTAAGCATACCAACCAATATTAATCCAAACAAAATTCCATTAAGTCCGGACAATATTAATTTATAAATATTAGGGATTTTGAAATAGCTAACACCAATGAAAACAATAATCAAGGGCCAAAGCTTAACCAATCCCGACAAATCAGTCTGGAACAAATTGACAGATTCACCAAAGTAAATCAAACCAATTGTAATAAGGAATACACCCCAAAATACATTACTTGATTTCATTATATTCTCCGGATTTATTTGATTTGCTTTTTATTAGAATCAAAGCGCCGATACCAATAATAATCAGAGGCATAACAAAGTCGAAATCAAATTCAGGTATAATATTATTCAACAACAGCAAACCGCCCAAAATTATTAAAATCGAACCGAACATCACTTTTTTAGAGCTTTTCTTTTCTTCATATTTTTCTGAGAATGATGAGAAAGATCCTTCCTGACTAAATGATTCATTGCCAACAAAATCTTTATAATTCTCTTCGGTATATACTTTTTGATCGGGATCTAGATACACTTTTTTTCTTTCGGGCACGATAATCCACATAACAATATAAGCTAAAATACCAACACCATAACCAATGGTAGTTACTATAAAAATAACTCTTACCAGCACGGGATCAATATCGAAATATTCAGCCAGCCCACCAGCAACGCCACCCAAAATTCTACTTTGTCGAGATCTAAATAATTGCTTTCCCATTTTTTTATTCCTTTAATAGAAATTTATTCTTTAGAAATATTTACGCATAACAAAAAGAAATGTTACAAAAAATATAAATAGCCCATTATAAATAAAATCGACTTTAATAAATCATACAAAAAGTAATCATTATTAAAGCCGAAAATTTTTAACTAAATCAATAAATGGATTTAGCTATCGAGCAAAACTATTTTTTGCTTTTCTTTTTATCTTTTTTAGATTCTTTAGCTTCTTTTTTTGCAGCTTTAGCAGCTTTTTTAGCAGCTTTTTCTCTCAAAGCAGCGCGAGCAGCAGCCAAACGAGCAATAGGAACTCTAAATGGTGAGCAAGAAACATAAGCCAAACCGATATTATGGCAGAATTCAACAGAAGCAGGATCGCCACCGTGTTCGCCACAAATACCAAGTTTAATATTTTCGCGAGAAGCTTTGCCAGCAGCAACAGCGTGTTTCATTAAGAAACCAACGCCATTTTGATCGATAGAAACAAAAGGATCAACTGCATAGATATCTCTATTAACATATTCTGGCAAGAAACGACCAGCATCATCGCGGCTCAAGCCCAAAGTAGTTTGAGTCAAGTCATTAGTACCAAATGAGAAGAATTCAGCAACTTCAGCGATCTCGCCGGCTGTTATAGCACCGCGAGGCACTTCAATCATTGTACCAACTAAATATTCAAACTTAATGCCAGTTTCGATCATCACTTCGCCAGCAACTCTGCGAACGATTTCTTCTTGGTGTTTTAATTCTTTAACATTACCAACTAGAGGAATCATCACTTCT
>JAUQWR010000152.1 GCA_030835065.1 Candidatus Kapaibacterium sp. | reverse complement strand
GAGTGCCCGAACTTGTGATATCTTCAGGAAACCTAAAAGTTTGATTATTGTATGTTGGAACAATAGTAACATCATTACCAATAAGTATCAATCTTGGATCAAATTCCGGAACAGTAGCTTCTCTAACACGACATTCGAAAGTAGTAGTCACCAAATCGCAATCTTCGCATGATTGTACTAACAATCCAAATCCAAAGATAAGAATCATCAATCCCAAATTGTTTATATTAATATTTTTCATTAGAATGTCACTCCAAATCTAAACAAAAACACATCAATACGTCTTTGCGACGGAACATTTTGAAAGCCTGCAGCAGCTACTTCTTCGCCAAAGGCAAGCGAGCGCCAGCCCAAATCGGCTGATAAGTCGAGCCAAGAATTAATAGGCAGATCGACACCCACTCCAAAACCAAAAGTGAGTGGCCATGAGAAATCTACTTCAGGAAGATTACCCGAAGCTTTTAAATCTTTAAGATATTTTTTACAATCCTCGCATCCGCTGCTAATATCAAATTTTGGAAGTGCAATAGACATTTTGTCTATTGGCATTCCAAAGTCTGCATAAATTACAGGTTTGAAGCATTTAATATCTTGAGACTGCCAGCGCCCATGAAACATTACTACTGGCCTATTGATACTAATTCCTGTAAATGAATTATATGTATTTACACCAGTGGATGCCATCAATCCAAAACCCCATTGTTTTTGTGAACCAAAACGAATGCCTGCAGCGATTTCGCCAACCCATCGAGATTTTCCTTCTTTCTGAGTTGCACTCTTATAATCGCTAAACATTGCATAGCCGGGTTTCAGTTCCAAAAAATACCAAGAATATTTTCTATCTGGACAATTAACATCTACATCCATAGCAAACATACCACTAAGGCTCCAATTGCGACAACGGCAAGGGCAGCATGTATCGGTCACTACTGTATCAACAGGAATTTCTCTTACTTCTCTCATTCCTGCTGGATTATTGAAATTCTCGAATAAATTCAGGTTTGAGTACTTATTCTTTGGAGCATTATAAATATCAGCTACCAATTCAATATCATCAATTGGAATAATTTCATAATTCGATTCTTTATCTTCTTTTGAATTGTCTAAGAAAAGAACATATCCTTTAAATACTTTTGGAGCGTTTGAGTCGCAAGTAAGCGGCACACCTTCAAATACTAATTTTGCAATTGAGCCTCTTAAGGTTTTGCCGTCACGTTCGGTATTTTCATTAGGAATTTTATTATATTTTGAAATTTTATCATTTTTGATTCTAATTGCATCGTCATATCTTACTTTATCGGAGCAAGAACTTAATGCGATTAATATCAATAGATTTACTAATATTACTATGTTTAATTTTCTCATTATATCCCCACCGAAAGAGTGAGACCAACATTTATCATCTGAATATTTTCTCTGCCTTCGGCTCTGAGAAAAGCATTAGGAGCATTAAAATCCGCGTCTAAATCAACCGAGCAACATCTATTGAATACAATAAATGGGAAAGCAGCTCCTGCACCGATTCTTCCTCCCAAGCCAAGCAAAGACTTCTTGTCGCTTCCATCAATTCCACTCAATTGTATGCCGCCCTGAAGATATGGCAAAACAAATGAACCTTTGCATGCAGAACCCCAGATTACGTATTTCACATTGTATCCCAAACCAAAGTAAGACTTGAAATAATGAATACGATCGACTATCGAGTCTTTTGCACTCAATTTTGTGTATTCGAGCTTGATTCCATGCCATAAATTGCAAAATGCTCTGGATTCTAATTTTAAATTAAAACCAAAAGCACTTTCATTAAACTCATCCAAATCACCATACGGTATCAAGTAATGTGCACCAAGTCCAAGAAAACTAGTGTATGGACCAGATTTTGATTTCTTGTCTGTATCAACACTCAATTTAGCTTTTGCTTTGATCGAAATCAAAGGTTTCGAGCCAGAATCATTGATTGTACTAGTATCTTGAGCAAATGCATAATCATTCAGATTATTGTCAAGATTTTGTGCATTTGATTGATAAGATACAAATGCAAATAATACAATACAAAGACAACTCGATAAATAATTAGTAAATCGCCCGTTCATAAACCTAATCTATAATTGAATAATAATAATTTGCAGAGGAATATTATATCATTTTAACCACAACAATCGTCATATCGTCCGCTAATTCTGACGAATGAGCATGTTTTTTAATTTCATCAATCAATAAATACTGAAGTTGATTTGAATTCAGATTGGAATTGTTTTTTATTATGTTTTTGATTCTCTCAATACCAAATTCACTCATATCGTCTGATGCTTCGACAGCTCCATCAGTTGCAAACAAGAATATATCACCTTGAGAATATGAAAATTCGACTTCTTCTAAGTTCAGATCAAAAATACTTTTATCAGCCACTCCAAGCACTATTCCTTTAGGAGTTATTTCTTCAACAAGTTTACTTTTTGCTCTATATGCTAAAAGAGGCAAATGCCCTGCTCTTGATAATTTTATTTTTTTATTATTCAAGTCAAACTTTGCAGCAATTACAGAAATAAATGAGGACTTTTCGATTGATTTATATAAAAGATTATTTGTTTTGATACATAATTCTTTCGGGTCAAGATGAAATTCATTTAAAGTACGTATTATGCCTTGTGCTTTCGACATATGGAGGGCTGCATAAGCACCTTTACCGCTTACGTCGCCTACTACAACTGTCAATGTATTATCTCCATTAAGCAAGTAATCGTAGAAATCTCCTCCTACTTCAAATGCAGGGATTGATACCCCTGAAATATCTAATCCTTGAATACTAGGCTGCACTTGTGGCAATGATGCCATCTGAATTTTTCTTGCTAATGCTAATTCATGTTTGATTCGCTCTTGCTGAGCCAAACCATAGTAAAGTATCGTATTTTCGACTGATACTGCTGTTTGCTCTGCAATTGCTTGCATAAACTCAAGATCAATATTAGTAAATGGAGCCTCAGAAAGTTTATCGCCTAATAAAATTGCGCCTAATAATTTGCCTTTCAATTTTATCGGAAGCAAATATTGAAACTGTAATTCAGTAAAAATTGATTTCAGTGGGTCTTCGAGATATTCCACACGAAAACTACCATGAATTTCTTCAACTGATTTTTTAAAGATTAAACAATTCGATTCAAGTTCATTACTTATTAATGTTTCGTCCAAATTAAAAAATTGACGAGCATAAGGATTGCGGCCCTCAGACTGGAAAATAATTATTCCTGCACGCTTCAATAATACTATTTGACCAATTTTATCTACAATCTCTTTGATCAAACTATTCATATCTATATTATGTTTGAGTGCTTCATTAAGTTCTGCAATCGCTTTTCTATAATCGAATTTAGGTCTAAAATACTTTCTATCGAGCGCTTCAATACCTTTTTTATATAACTTTAAATATGCTAAAGCAGCAGCAATTGCAAGCATTATATTCAAATAATTCTCATAGACTTCTTTTAATTCCGGACGCAGTTCCTTACCTAAAACAATAATAGAAGTGCCGGTAAAATGCAAATTTGGCAGTGGAATATCAATATTTGACAAAATCCAGATAGTTAAAATAAATATTCCTAATATGAATGTTTTCCAAAGTATATTTATTATTAAATATTGAATATTTTTTCGAAGTCTCAAATCCAAGTCGAGTAACCTATAACGTCCAACGGTATATAAATATGCAATTGGAATTAGAATGGTAATTAGCCCCGTATAGAT
>JAUQWR010000151.1 GCA_030835065.1 Candidatus Kapaibacterium sp. | reverse complement strand
ATGGAATTAATTATTGGAGTTCCTCTTGCGGTGCATCCTATCGAAAGTTTGAAGTTTCAGATTGCACCTTGCTATTTTAAAATCGATGAAGAAGATTCACTTCCTATTGATGAAATTCATGAAACTAATAATCAGGGCTTTCTTTTGAGATTAGGAGCTGCTTACGAATTTCATACCGGAAAGGTAATTTTAAGTCCTGCTATAAATGCAGATATTTCAGGTTCAAAGTTTACACTTGTTTACGGTCTTAATATTGGATTCGGATTCTAATGAAAAAATTAAAAATTGCGATATTGTGGCATCAGCATCAACCATATTATAGAATGGACGATGAGTTCATATTGCCTTGGGTTAGATTTCATGCTGTCAAAGACTATTTAGATTTGCCATTGCTTCTGCATGAATATCCTGATGTGAAGCAAACTTTTAATTTAGCTCCATCTCTAATGCTCCAAATTGAGGAATATTTGAGCTCTAAAGCTTCAGATAAAATTCAGAAATTATCTAGAATTAATTCAAAAGATTTGACTGAAAATGATAAAGATGAGATATTAAAATCATTTTTTATCATCAATCATCAAAATTTACTTTATCCATTCGATAGATATAGAGAGTTACTTGAATTTTCAAGAATGGGAATTAATGGATTATCAAATCAGGATTATTTAGATCTTCAAGTTTGGTATAACTTGGCATGGATAGGGCAAATCAGCAAAAATGATAAGTTTATCCAAAGATTATTTAAAAAAGCTCGAGGCTTTACTGAAAAAGAGAAGTTGATTCTTCTTGACAAACATGATTCAATAATGTCTGCGTTAGTTAATGAATTGAAGATTCTAAAACAATTAGGACAAATAGATATTAGCTGCTCTCCAATGTACCATCCTATTTTGCCTCTTTTATGTAATACAAATTCTGCAAAAGAAGCAATGCCTGGATTGTTTGATTTGCCTGAGTTTAAATTTCCTCAAGATGCAGAAAATCAAATTAATTTAGGATTGGAGTATTATCATAAGCTTTTCGATATATATCCAAATGGAATGTGGCCCTCTGAAGGTTCGGTGTCAAATGAATCGCTTAATGCTATTGAAAAATCAGGAATTAAGTGGGTAGCGACCGACGAGCTTGTACTAAAAAATTCTAATGTTGAAAACTGGAATGAGTATTCGAAATATTTTCCGCATAAATATATTTGCGAAACTAATGATATGACTATGTTTTTCAGAGATCATCATCTTTCTGACAAAATAGGATTTGTTTATTCAAATTGGAATGAAAAAGATGCAGTAAATGATTTCTTTAATGAATTGAAAAATATAAAAGAATCACTTGTTTCTAAGTTTGGATTCGATGTTCTCGATCATGCTTTAGTACCAATTATTTTGGATGGAGAAAACTGTTGGGAATTCTATAAAGATAATGGCATTCATTTTCTTAGAGAGTTTTTTGCCAGATTCCAGAATAATGATGATTTTGAAACTGTTCTTTTTTCTGAATTAAATGCGAATAGTGATTATTCATTGAAAATAAATGATATTAGAGCAGGATCTTGGATAAATTCTAATTTTAGCATTTGGATAGGAGATAAGGAAGATCAGCTAGCCTGGAAATTTTTGGCAGATGCACGTAATTGCATTGAAAAATATAGAGATAAGCTAAGTGATGAACAGTATTCCGAAATAATGAATCTTATATATATTGCTGAAGGCTCTGATTGGTTTTGGTGGTATGGTCCGGAACATGATGCCCCCAATAAGCCTGATTTTGATATAATGTTTAGAAAAATTATAAAATCCATTTATATCAAGATAGGAATTGACTATCCAGCCGAACTTGATATGAGTATAGCAAAACAACTTGAGTCCATTCATTCTCAATTCGATAATGCTCCAGATTGTGATGGAAAATTAGAATCATCTTATCAATGGAAGTCTGCTAATGCATTGAAATTAAATAGTGAGATGTCCACTATGCATCAAATTGGTGAGATAATTGATAAAGCTATAATCATGGAAAATGAATCGTATTATTATTTAAGATTTTATCTAATTGACACTCTAAATGAAAATAAAAAAATTCTCTTAGACGTTAATGGTAATAATATTGAAATATATAAAGATAGGTTTTTATTTAATAATGCGTTGCCAGTTATTAAAAGTATTGTTTTTGATGAAACTTTAGATCTTGTTTTAATAAAAGAAAACGCTAAGCCTTTGGAAATAAATCTTGAAACACATAATGGAGATTTGAATATTAAATACAGATTATCATAATAAGTCTTTGAGAATTTAAAATCGAGTTGTCTCAAAGACAAATTGATTTTCTTTTGTGTTTTTCTGTAGAGACAGGTATCAGACCTGTCTCAATATTTTGAATTTTTGTTTCTTTTAAACCAAATCGCAGACATGTCTATACAATACAATCTTCATTACATTTGAGCTGCTTATCACTTTTTGAAACAATCTCATTTTTTATTTTGTAAGTATATGATTTTAATATTATCAATATCAATTAATTCAATAAAAAGTGTTATTTTTGTTGTTCATTAATTTTGAAATTAAGAAAATTAAATAAATTGAAAAGGATAGTATGAAAAGAGAGTTTCCTAAAGCTTATCAAGCTCAGAATGCTGAGACCAAGTGGTATGAAATTTGGCAGAATAATAAGATTTACAATGCAGACAACAAATCTGATAAACCAGCTTATAGTATATTAATGCCTCCACCTAATGTTACAGGTATATTGCATTTTGGACATGTACTCAATATTACTTTGCAAGATTTATATATACGTATAAAAAGAATGCAAGGATATGAAGTATGTTGGTTTCCTGGTACTGATCATGCAGGAATCGCAACACAATCCAAAGTGGAAGCAGAATTAAGAAAACAAAATATTACTCGTTATGATTTAGGAAGAGAAAAGTTTATCGATAAAGTATGGGAATGGAAAGAAAAATATGGCGGCATAATTTTAAAGCAAATGCGTCAACTTGGTGTTTCTTGCGATTGGGATAGAACTCTTTTCACTATGGATGAATCTGCTTCTAATGCTGTCAAAGAAGTATTCATCAGACTTTTTGATGATGGCTTGATATACAAAGGCAAACGTATTATTAATTGGTCGCCTTTAGCTCAAACTGCTTTATCGGACGAAGAAGTAGAATTTAGAGAAGTAAAAGAACATCTTTTTACTATGAGATATTACTTCGAAGATGGTATAAATTATCTTAAAGTGGCTACTGTTCGCCCAGAAACTATATTTGGTGATACTGCAGTTGCTGTCAATCCTGAAGATGAAAGATATAAAGATTTGATTGGAAAAAAAGTTAGAGTTCCACTCACAGATAGATGGATTCCTATAGTAGGTGATGACTATGCTGATCCTAAATTTGGTACAGGATGTGTTAAAATTACTCCTGCACATGATCCAAACGACTTCCTTGTAGGAGAGCGTCATAATCTGGAAATGATAAACACAATCAATCCTGATGGTACTCTAAACGAGCTTACCGGCGAATTTAATACAATGGAAAGATTTGCTGCCCGCAAAGCGATTTTAGCTAAATTAAAAGAAGCTGATTTGATTGAAAAAATTGAAGATTATACCCATAATGTTGGATTTTCTCAACGCGGTGGCGAACCAGTAGAGCCTTATTTGAGCGACCAATGGTTTGTAAAGATGGCTCCACTTGCTCAAGAAGCACTTAAGGCTGTAACTGATGGCGAAATTAAATTCCATCCTTCGCATTGGGCTAAGACTTATGAGCATTGGATGACTAATATAAGAGATTGGTGTATTTCAAGACAATTGTGGTGGGGTCATAGAATTCCAGTATATTATTCAGAAGATGGTAGATACACTGCTGCCCATGATGAAATTGAAGCTCGCCAAAAACTTGGATTGAATTCTGATTCTAAATTGACTCAAGATACTGATGTACTCGATACTTGGTTCTCTTCATGGTTGTGGCCCATGACTACTATGCATTGGATGAATGATTTCAAAACAGAATCTACTCCTGATCTTGAAAAATTCTTGCCTTCAGATCTTCTTGTTACTGCACCTGATATTATATTCTTCTGGGTTGCTAGAATGATTATGGCTACTAAAAAGTTTAAACAAGAAATCCCATTCAAAAATGTTTACTTTACAAGTACTATTAGAGACGGTCAGGGACGCAAACTTTCAAAATCACTTGGCAATTCACCAGATCCTTTGAATATCATCGATAAATATGGTTCTGATGCTGTCAGATTTACTATGATTTTCCTTTCGCCTTTGGGGCAGGATGTTAGGATTGATGTTGATGTCGAGAATCAAGACATACCATCAGTCGAACTTGGAAGAAATTTTGCAAATAAAGTATGGAATGCCGGTCGATTCATTTTAATGAAACAAGATGAAATTGATGAAAATTTAAGAAAAACTCAAAGATTATCTGAAGATCAATATTCATTTGCAGATAAATGGATTTTGTCCAGATTTAATTCTACAGTTAAAAAAATGATCGAAGCCTTGAATGATTTCAGAGTTACTGAGTATTCAAAACTTCTATATGATTTTATTTGGAGAGATTTCTGCGATTGGTATCTCGAAGTATTAAAGGTTCAGCTCAATTCATCTGATTCTGCTGAATATAAAGCAGGATTAGTCAACTTTACTATCGAAGTATATGAAGGCATTCTCAAACTTCTACATCCGGTAATGCCATTTATAACCGAAGAAATTTATCATTTGATCGATGATAGAGACGATAATAGCAGTATTTCTACTTCAATGTTTCCTGAAGCTTGCGATAAATCTATTAATAATGAAATTGAATCAAAATTTGAATTAGCTCAGTTGATTGT
>JAUQWR010000150.1 GCA_030835065.1 Candidatus Kapaibacterium sp. | reverse complement strand
AAAACACTAAAACAACTGCCATCAAAAGCTTTTTCATTAATCACCCTAATTCATTGATAAACAATAAAATGGGAACCACTCTGAAAATGATTCCCATTTTGCAAGTAATTCATAAGTATTAGACGATACAAATTACTTTTTAATTATTTTCAACTCTACTCTTCTATTTGTAGTGCGAGCTTCATCTGTTTTTTCGTTTATCAAAGGTTGGCGTTTACCAAATCCTTTAGCAGTAATTCTTCCGGTAGAAATTCCTTTATCTACCAGATATTTCTTAATTTCATTTGCTCTATCAGTAGATAATTTATCATTATATTCATCTGTACCGACGTCATCTGTATGACCTTCGAGCCGAATATCAATATTCGAATTATCAGCTAAATACTCTGCTAATCTATCCAATTCTGGAACAGACTCATCTTTTAGATCAGTCTTATTGAAATCAAAGAATATTAAAAGTCGAGTATCTGTTTTAGACAAAAATATATTTTTATCAATATCTTTGCCTTTTTCGTTGGCTGGAATATCAAACCTTTCGCTATAGAACAGATATCCATCTTTGGAGGCAGTAACCGAATAGCTTCTTCCAGGCTGAAGTACAACATAATATTGCCCGGTCTCATCATCACTATACAAGGTTGTTACCTTTTGCTTGGACTTCAAATCAGTTATTGTAATCTTAGCACCTAAAGGTTCGCTAGTATTAGCATCTTTGACAAATCCGGAAACATATACCACTGCATCAGCAGGATGTGGGTTAGGTAATGCATAATAAACGTCCAACTCGCCTTGCCCGCCCGGACGAGAAGAAGAAAAATAAGCTCTATCTGTATTTGGTACAGAATAATAGAACAATTCGTCTGCTTCTGTATTAATAGGCGAAGGAGCACTTTTTGGCGAACTGAATGAATTTTTGGAATATTTTGTAAAATATATATCAAATCCGCCCATACCTCCTATTTTATTACTTGCAAAAGTAAATGTCTTATCATCAAGACTTATAAGAGGCGACATTTCGTCGGAACTGCTATTGATTGGGCTGCCAATATTTTCTGCCTTCGACCATCCCTCACGGGTACGTTTAGACATATAAATATCAGTCCCGCC
>JAUQWR010000149.1 GCA_030835065.1 Candidatus Kapaibacterium sp. | reverse complement strand
TTGATGCTACTATTGGATTAGAATATATACCCGTAGAAAAAGCTTATATTAGATTAGAATCCAGAATGTTGAGATTAGAAGAAGGCAAAAATCAACAAGGAATGATTTTCTATCGTGATAAAAAGTATTCCAGAGAAAGATTTGAAGCTTCACTCAACTTTGGTTTCAGTTTTGATCTTGTCAAAAAAATAGAAAACTAGGTGTTTTATGAAGATTGCATTTATCGGTCTTGGCATTATGGGGAGCCGTATGGCAGCCAATTTGGCAAAAAAGGGTGCTGATATAACTGTGTATAATAGAAATCATGAAAAAGCATTAGATTTGGCTGAGTATGGTGCTAAACCTGAAAAATCATTGCAGAAAGCCGTCGAAGACAAAGATATTGTTTTCACTATGCTAACTACTCCAGAGGTCGTAGAAGAGATGGCATTTGGAGAAAATGGTTTTGTTCAATATATGAAATCAAATTCTATATGGGCTGATTGTTCTACTGTTGATGTAGCCTTCGCAAAAAAAATGAATAAAGCAGCTATTAATTTCGGTATTCGTTATGCAGATACTCCTGTTGCAGGCTCTTTAATTCCTGCTCAGAATGCATTGCTTACTTTTTTAGTGGGTTCTGATACTCAATTACTAGAACATTTGAGACCATATTTAGAGATGATGGGCAATAGGATTGTTCATGCCGGAAATCCAGGTATGGGGGCATCAATGAAATTATCAGTTAATATGATGTTGGCTCATACAATGGCTGGTTTTGCCGAATCAGTAAATTTTGCTGAAAAGATGGGCATCGATAAAAATGTAATGATGGATGTTTTGGTCAATCTTCCGATTGCAGCTCCTATTTTAAAATCAAAATCAATGAAAATTTCTGATCAGGATTTTTCAGAAGAATTTCCTCTTGAACTAATGCATAAAGATTTATTCTTAGCCGTAAAAACTGCTTATGAATTGAATACTACTATACCAATTACTCATATTGTAAAAGAAGTATTCGGGGAGGCTAAGAAAAAAGGATTGGGTAGAGAAGATATTTGTGCTGTTATTAAACCAATGGAATAGTTTATTAAGTAAACGCTGTAAGTGTATTGAAAAATAAAGGCTTCGATTATTCAATCAAAGCCTTTACTATTTTTATAATTACAATGGATTAAAATTTAAAATCATACTCAGGAATTAATTCAATTCCAATAGTTTCTTGAGAACTTTCGCTAAGATTTTTAATTGTAATCTGTTTATTTTCAAATTCTGAATCACCAATAATTACAGCGTATTTTGCTCCGCATTTATTAGCTTCTCTCATTTGGGCTTTCATTGATCTGCGTTGCAAATCTGTAGCAGTCTTCAAGCCTTTTGCTCTTAAAATTTGAGCAATATTGGCAGCATATGCTTGAAAATCCAAATTTAATGAAACAACAAACACGTCAGCTTCTGCTTCGGTTTTGGGCAGTTTGTTTAAGCTTTCTAAGATAAGAATAAGCCTTTCAACTCCCATAGCAAAACCAACTGCCGGAGTTTCTTTTCCACCTAATTGGCTAAATAATGTATTATATCTGCCACCACCTCCGAAAGAATCTTGAGCACCTAATGCTGAACTTTGGAATTCGAATACTGTATGGCAATAATAATCCAAGCCTCTTACTAATTTTGGAGTAATTTCGTAGCCTATGCCTAATGAATCTAATAGAGACTTAACTTTTTCAAAATGATCTTTAGATTCATTATCAAGGTAGTCTAAAATAATTGGAGCATTTTTTACAATTACAATATCATTTTCAGCTTTTGAATCTAATACCCTTAAAGGATTGATTTCTAGTCTGTTTCGGCTATCTTCAGTTAAATTTTCTTTATTATCCTTCAAAAATTCAATCAAAGCATTGCGATAAACATCTCTGGAAGCAGAATTACCCAAAGAGTTGAGCATTAACTTATATTCTTCGATACCTAAAGCCTGTATAAAAGAATGAGTAAGTTGAATAATTTCGACATCACTCTCAGGATAGGGCGAAGAAATACATTCAGCACCAAATTGATGGAACTGGCGAAGTCTGCCTTTTTGAGGGCGTTCGTATCTATAGAAAGGAGCAAAATACCAATATTTAGAAACCGAATTTTGCTGATAAGTACCACTCTGAATCACCGCTCTCACTAATGAAGCAGTCATTTCAGGTCTTAAAGTAATAGACTCTCCACCTTTATCCAAAAAAGTGTACATTTCTTTATTTACGATATCAGTACCTTCGCCGACTCCTCTAGAAAAGACTTCAGTTTTTTCGAAGCTAGGAGTACGAAGCTCTCTATAGCCATATAATTCAGAAATAATTCTTGCAGTTTCTTCCAAAAAATACCAAGTATCAATTGTATCAGGAAGAATGTCTTTAGTACCTCTAACAGCTTGTATCATATTGACCTCAACAATTATTCATCATCTTTTGTTTTTGCTTTACGTTTATGTGGGTCGAGTTCCATTTTTCTAAGTCTTATAGATTCAGGAGTAAATTCGACCACTTCATCTTCATCAATAAATTCAATAGCTTGATCTAAAGAAAGAATGCGAGGCGGGCGCAAAGTGATAGTTGCATCAGCACTTGAAGCACGCATATTAGTCAATTTCTTTTCTTTAGTAATATTCACATTTAAGTCGCCTTGCTTATTTCTTTCGCCTACAATCATACCGCAATAGACTTTAGTACCAACTTCAATAAACAAATCTCCACGATCTTCCATTGCAAAGCTGGCATAGGTAGTGGATTTTCCAGGGCGATCAGCAACCAAAGCACCAGTATTTCTTTGAGGAATATTGCCAAACCATTCGTCATATCCATCAAAAATTGTATTCATGATGCCTGTGCCTTTTGTATCAGTCAAAAACTGACTACGAAAACCAATTAATCCACGAGATGGAATTCTAAATTCGAGTGTAACTCTTCCGCTGCCGGTATTCATCATATTAGTCATAATACCTTTGCGTGAAGATAATTTTTCGGTAACTACACCAACAAAATTATCAGGCACATCAATTAATACTCGTTCTACTGGTTCATGTGTTTTGCCATCTATTTCTTTAAGGATTACATGAGGTTTGGAAACCATAAACTCATATCCTTCTCGACGCATAGTTTCAATCAAAATTGCCATCTGAAGTTCGCCTCTACCTCTTACTTCAAAAGCATCTGCTCTATCTTCTTGAGGAACAACTTGCAAAGATACATTTCTTAGAGTTTCTTTTTCCAGGCGAGCTTTGATATGTCTGGTAGTCAAAAACTTACCTTCAGTACCAGCAAATGGGCTATTGTTAATATAAAATATCATAGATACTGTTGGAGCATCAATTGTGATTCTTGGCAATGGTTTTGGATCTTCTAAAGAAGAAATTGTATCGCCAATTTTGACGTTATCTACTCCGGCAATAGCTATAATATCTCCGGAAAATACTTTTTCAACTTGCTTTTTCTTTAATCCTTCGAATGAATACAAAGCCGAAAATTTTACATTTGGTATATTTCCGGTTTCAGTACATAAAGTATAATTTTTATTCATTTCGAGAATACCATTTTCTAATCGACCAATTGCAATTTGACCAACATAAGAATCATAATCGAGATTGGTGATTAAAAATTGAGGAACTTCTTCGTCGCTAACAGCGGGTCCTGGTATTTCATTCAAAATAGTTTCGAATAAAGGTCTTAAGTCTTGCGATCCATCATTCAATTCTAAGTGAGCAATACCTTCTTTGGCATTGGTATAAAGAATTTTAAATTCAATTTGCTCATCATTAGCGTCTAAGTCGATAAATAAATCGTAAACTTCGCTAATAACTTCATCAATTCTTGAATCAGAACGATCAATTTTATTAATAACCAGAATGATAGGAAGTTTTTTGGCTAAAGCTTTTTTGACCACGAACCGAGTCTGAGGCAAAGGACCTTCACTCGCATCGACAAGCAAAATAGCACCATCCACAAGATTTAAGCTTCTTTCGACTTCTCCACCAAAGTCTGCGTGACCCGGAGTATCGACAATATTTATTTTTACGCCATTATACCAAATGGCTGTATTTTTTGCCATGATTGTAATGCCGCGTTCGCGCTCCAAATCCATGGAGTCCATTACTCTTTCTTCGACAGTTTGATTGTCGCGATAGAGTCCGCTTTGTCTTAATAATCCGTCAACTAATGTGGTTTTTCCATGATCGACGTGCGCGATGATTGCGATATTTCTAATGTTATCTTTTCTCATATTTCTCATTTTTTAGCAGATACAAAATACAAAATTACATAAATTTTTGTTATTATTTGCTATTAGCTTTCAAATTCCTTAATATTGTAGTATGATTTTTGGTTTTATTTATAATGATGTATGATTATTGGATGATTGTATGCGGATTTTTTATTTGACAGACCGATTTCCTTTCCCTTTGGATAGAGGCGATAAAATAAGAGTTTTTAATCAAATTAAACATTTATCAAAAAATCATGATATACATTTGTTTGTTTTTACTAAACTTGATATAGATCAAAAACTTATTGATGAAATGAAGAAATATTGCAAATATATTCATATTTATAAAATGAATACAATCAATATTTTAATAAATACTTTATTTGGATTTTTGAAAGGCTTGCCTTTGCAGGTAGGTTATTTTTTCAATAAATCTTTTTATAATCATTTTGTGGAATATGTCGGTCAAAATGTTCCAGATCATATAATTTGTCATATGGTGAGAACTGCAGAATATGCTATCAATTTAAATATTCCAAATACAATCGATTATCAGGATACAATGTCTTATAGTTATTTGAGAAGAGCAGGAGCATCCAATCTAATTAAAAGACTAGTTTATAATGTTGAATATAAGCGTTTACTTAGATATGAGAAAAAAACCTTTGAAACATTTACAAATAAGGTAATTATCAGTGATTATGATTTGGAGCTTTTCGGTGAATATGCTAAAGAAAATATGCATATAATTGGCAATGGGATTGATACAGAGATATTTTATCCAAGAGAATCTCATAAAGATATAGATTTGCTTTATGTTGGTTCTATGGACTATGAAGTAAATGTTAATTGTGCCCTCTACATTGCAAATAATATTATGCCCGAGATTGCTAAAGAATTTAAAAATGTCAAATGTTATATTGTTGGTACAAATCCTCCCGAAAAAGTAAGAGCTTTAGCTAATGAAAATATAATTGTAACTGGAACTGTAGATGAAGTAGTTCCTTATTATTCAAGAGCAAAAGTATTTTTGGCTCCTTTGCAAATTGGTACTGGTCTCCAAAACAAGCTTTTAGAAGCTATGGCTATGAAAATTCCAGTTATCACATCGGCTCTATGCAATAAAGGTATAAAAGCTGAAGATAAAGTGCATCTACTAATTGGTGATAAACCCGAAGATTATATTCATCATGTTAAAACTTTGTTGCTCAACGATAAATTCAGATATGAGATGGCAGAGAATGCATTTGAATTTGTCAAATCAAATTTTGTGTGGGACAAGTACAACAAACAGCTCGAAAAAATAATTATTAATTCTTAAAAAGTTTTAAACATTAAGCAACATCAAAGCAGATTTTACGTCTAATTCTAGGATGTTAATCATTAATAGGTGTACTATGCCAATCGTAACAGTTTTTGGAAGTGGTAAATGCTTACCTGATTCTTTAGAATACGAATCAGCAGAAAAAATCGGCTCTCTGCTTGCCGAAGCAGGTTTTGATATTGCTACAGGCGGCTACAAAGGTGTTATGGAAGCTGTTTGTAAGGGTGCTAAAGACAAAGTTAGAAGAATAGCCATTACAACTTCTGTTTACCCTAACAAAAAACCTAATGATTTTATTTCGGAACATATTATCAAAGATACTTATCTTGAGAGATTGGCTGAATTGGTCAATATGGCTGATGCTTTTATTGTTTTGGGTGGCGGCACCGGTACACTGCTCGAGCTTTCTACCGTTTGGGCTCTAAAAGAAAGAAATTTGTTGGGAAACAAACCTTTGGTTTGTGTTGGTGATCAATGGAATGAAGTTATACAGACAATGAGCTTCTATTCCGAAACTGTTCAAGATCATACTCAATATGTTTTTCATGTCGATGACGAAAAAGACGCAATTAATCATATTATTAATGAATTAACTCTGATGGGCAATGGGGCAGCTGTTTAATAGAATTTCGAGAATGTTAAAAAGTCAATTGAATGACAATTCTCCAAGTTACACTCATCTAGTCGAAAACCAAGATGATGAACTTAAGAGAATTATTGATGATTTAAATAATAAGAAATCTGATGCGGGGAATAATTCTAACAATTATTCTAAAGCAAATTCAAATTATAATTCTCAAAATAATAAATCAAATTTGGATCTAAGCAAAGCCTTCGAATTATTGGGCATTTCTCGTTCTGCCTCTAATGATGAAATCAAATCTGCTTATAAAACCCAAATTAAACAGTATCATCCTGATAAAGTAAGTTCTTTGGCTCCAGAATTTCAAGAACTTGCAAAAGTAAAAACTCAGGAACTCAATCAAGCTTATGAATTATTAAAGAAGGAAAGAGGTTTATAAGCTATGAAACAAATCCTTAGAGACGTATTCATTATAGTCATCTTGGCAGTTTTT
>JAUQWR010000148.1 GCA_030835065.1 Candidatus Kapaibacterium sp. | reverse complement strand
TGATGCTTTTGTAAGTTCATATTCATCCATTAGTTTTGTAAATTCTGCAAGCACTGTATTGACTCTGGATATTATCCATCTATCAATTTCAGGACGCTTTTCGAAAGGAATAATAGGTTCGTAACCTGTAAATCCATCTATATTTGCATATAATGAGAAGAATGCATAAGTATTTGTCAGTGATCTGAAGAAATCTGAAATTACTGTCTTTGCCAAATCTTCTTCGTTGAATAGCGTAGCTTTCCAAGGTGGATTATTGACAAACAAGTACCAACGAACAGCATCTGCACCCAATCTTTCCATAATTTCAAATGGATCGATTGCATTACCTTTCGATTTTGACATCTTTACGCCATGCTTATCTAATATTAATTCGTTTACGACAATATTTTTGAAAGCTGGTTTATCGAACAAAAATGTAGCAATATTATGTAATGTATAAAACCATCCGCGTGTCTGATCAATACCTTCTGCAATAAAATCTGCAGGGAATTGGCTGTCGAATAATTCTTGATTTTCGAATGGATAATGGAACTGAGCAAATGGCATTGCACCAGAATCGAACCAAACATCGATCACTTCGTGAGTACGTTTATATGTTTTGCCATCCTTGATAAATACAACATTATCGACAAATGGTCTGTGCAAGTCGATTTCAATTCCGCAATCAGCTACAGGAACCATAGTTCCATCGCTATTTAAATACATTCCATTCTTTAATTCTTCGATTGAGCCAATCGCAAAGAAATCAGATTTTTCATCTTGGTTTACCCAAATTGGAAGCGGAGTGCCCCAATATCTATCTCTGGAGAGCGACCAATCTTTGACATCTTCAAGCCAATTGCCAAAGCGTCCTTCGCCAATTTCCGGTGGCTGCCAGTTAATCTGCTTATTGAGTTCCACCATTCTTTCTTTATATTCAGGTGACTTAATAAACCAAGACTCACGAGCATAATACATAATAGGATTGCCTGTACGCCAGCAATGAGGATAGCTATGAAGATAATCATTTGTAGCACGATAAATTTTACCAGCATATTTCAATGCAATGATAATATCTTTATCGGCTCCTTCTTCTTCATGATCTTCGTATTTGAAATTCTTAATTGCTCTACCAGCAAACTCACCCATATCGTCAGTGAAGTGACCATTTGGAGTAACCGGCT
This sequence comes from Candidatus Kapaibacterium sp., assembly GCA_030835065.1. Taxonomy (GTDB): domain Bacteria; phylum Bacteroidota; class Ignavibacteria; order Kapaibacteriales; family UBA2268; genus JAUQWR01. Next base: position 323 of record JAUQWR010000148.1, on the reverse strand, counting down.
GAACAAAAGGAATTTTAAATTTTTTCGACATTGCATAATCATCTTCGCCAAAAGCAGGAGCAAGATGCACAATACCAGAACCATCTTCGGTAGTCACGAAGTCGCCCGGAAGCACTGTCAAAGCTTGGCTAAACTGCTCGTTATCCCATTTGCAATAAGGGAATATCTGCTCGTATTTAGTACCGATTATTTCTTCACCTTTGAATTCAGCTAAAATTTCAACTTCGCCATCTAATGCAGAAATACGAGATTTTGCCAAAACCAAGGTGTCTTCGAGTACTTCTTCTTTATTTTTTCTGGTATTTTTGACTAATACATAATCA
>JAUQWR010000147.1 GCA_030835065.1 Candidatus Kapaibacterium sp. | reverse complement strand
GACAATGATTCTTGTGAAGCATGTCATCATCACAAGAATTGAAGGAGCGAGAGTAAGTACTGTCATTACAGCCAGAATTTGAAGAGTCAATACCAACTCGTCATTCTGTTGTGCCATATCGACATTAACCGAGAGCTTAGGCAATGGAATACCATTTGCCGGAGCTTGATTCTTTTGTGCATACACATCGGCTGCCAAAAAGATTATAAAAGCTAATGTCAGAAATACTGCCCTGCTATGTAATATTTTATATAGAGTTCCCAAAAACTTTTCCCTATTTCAAACAAAGTCCTCATTTGCTTTTTCATATTTAACAAGCTATATGCCAAGCAAATCAATTATTTCCGAGCTATATTTGTATTGTTAGATTTAATAAGCACTTAAGCCATTACTTTATCCGTAAAAATACGTATTTTGATATTTAAGCAAAGAAAATTTATTGTTCAATATTCGCCACTAATATAATATTATGACAATATCAATTTTTGATTAAGTGCTTAAATTTTGATAATTTTGTTTTTTTAGTATTTGGAATAAAGATGAAAATCAGTGGCTTCTCGATGGCAAAAAATGCCAACAAACTGTACTATCCTTTGAAACAGGCTATTATGTCTATACTTCCGATTGTAGATGAATTTGTGGTTGCTATTGGCGATTGCGATTATGACGACAACACCAGAGCCGATGTATTGAGCATCAATTCCGATAAGATTAAAATTATTGATACTGTTTGGGATATTGAAAAATATTCTAGAGGAACTGAAAATGCTCATCAAACTGATATCGCCAAAGAAGCATGCTCAGGCGATTGGCTGTTTTATCTACAATCTGATGAAGTAGTTCATGAAAAGTTTTTACCAATTATTTATAATAGAGCTAAACAATTATTGAACGACAAAGAAGTGGAAGGATTACTTTTCAATTACAAACATTTCTGGGGCGATTACAATCATTACCACCGCTCTCATGCCTGGTATGCTAATGAAATCAGAATGGTCCGCAACGACAAAGACATTCACTCGTGGGAATCTGCACAGTCTTTCAGACGTATTCCTAATTTCGACTATGTCAATTATCGTCAGCAGGAATCAACCTATAAATTGCACGTTGCTCAAGTAGAAGCCGACATTTATCATTATGGTTGGGTACGTCCTCCGCATCTTATGCAAAAAAAACAAAAATCACTCGATACTATTCATAAAGGCAAAGCCACTGCCGATAAAATTTTTGATGCTAAACCAATCGAATTCGATTATGGAGATCTTTCCAAAATTCCAATTTTCAAAGATACTCATCCTGAAGTTATGAAAGAATGGATCGATATGTTCGATTGGGCAGAAAAATTGAATTATGGCAACAAATCAGTTCCAAATCGCGAACAATTCAAGCACGAACGCCCCATTTATAAGTTTTTAAGCTTTGTAGAAAATTATATTCTTCGAAAACAAATATTCTCATTCCAAAACTATATATTGTTAGATAAATAAGAAAAAAAGCAAAAAAAAAAGCTGCTCAAACGAGCAGCTTAAAAGTCCGATTACATAAACTCTCCTCCACTAGGCATTTGAGTTCCTGTTCCGGGTTTGGCAGGTTTACGAATGTAATTGTTGATTTTATACGAGAACGTTAATGAGAAATGTCTCGAATCGGGATTATATTTATTCGTAAACGAATAATTATTTCCTTTAGCAAACCCGCCGTAAGTTAATGACTCAAATAAGTCAGTAGTTCTGAAAGTCAATGAAGCATTTCTATCCCAAAAATCATACTTCACTGCGAAATCCATATACTTATAGCCATATCTTTTGCCTAACGGAGTCACCACATCTGGCATATATACAGCAGATATTTGAGCCATTAAATTACTTAAAATAAAATAAGAGGTCGACAATCTTCCATTCCAGGAATAATCGCTCGAAGAATAAGAGCCGGACTTGCTATGCACATTTTGAATCTGCTTGTAATAAGAAAAATTTGCATTCATAGTCCAGCCTTGCAGCATCTGACCTTGATAAGAAAGATCAGTCCCGTAGAATTCACCATCTGAATCATTGGCATATGTCAAATAAAGAATTTTGCCATCAGCAGACGGAGTCATTGTCATAAACACATTATCAATTGATTTTTTATAGAATAATTGCGGCGTAATAGTATGCTTGCCGAATGTTCCGATATACCCTAATTCAAAGGAATCTGTAAATTCCGGTTTTAGATCCGGGTTGCCCATCACAATATTATATGGGTCTTTTGATTGTTTGCCCGGATTCATTAAGTAAATATTCGGTCTGGAAATTCTTCTGCTATAGCTTAATTGAATTTGATTTGTATTGTCTAATGAATAACTGATTACAGCATTTGGAAACAAATCAAAGTAATCTTGATTCTTTTTAATTCCAATTGATTGAAAATTATTTCTATTGTCGCAGTATTCTCCTCTAAGACCGATTTGGTAATCCAAG
>JAUQWR010000146.1 GCA_030835065.1 Candidatus Kapaibacterium sp. | reverse complement strand
ATGTAACAGTTTTTTTATGTCTTCTAATTAACAACCATTTATGCAAAAACCATAAGATCTGAGCTGATAATACAATTGAAATAAATAGATTTAACTCTACTACCAAAAGACCGAAAATATTAAATATTTGTCCATTTTCAGAAAAAGAATCAGGCACAAATACTCTTGAGATAAGAAGTCCAAGCAGAAACATTAGAATCTGCCCGAGTTCACTCATAAAGCCCTCGCTTAGGTCTCCTGAGTCTTCATCAGTTTTTTTATAAGTATCTGCAAAAAAGTATAAATAAAAAGAGGCACCAATGACTAATGACGAAATTAATCTCCACATTTGTAGATTGTCAGTATTTATTAGACCAAGGAAATAAAAAACAACATCTCCAATAAGCCTGACAATAATAAATATAATACCTGCAAAAAATGGTATCAACCTATTTACTGATTTGAATAAGTTCATATTCTCCCGATTTTTAATTCAATGAATGAATTACGATTAAATCATCGTTTTGTTTCTTTTTCTTAAAGTATTTTAAAAATAAAACCTTTAAACAAATAATTTCATTTTATTAACTCAAAAAATCTCAGTAATTTTGAGGCTATTCAAAATGCAAAATTACTAAAAGTATATTTATACTTTTTTGCTTTGAATAGGAAAAAATAATTATAAACAATCTTAACAAATAAACAAAGGTAAATATGAAGTGGACCGAAAATATTGTTATGCTCAATGATGCAGGCTAAGGCAGTGATTTAACTTCAGTATTGGTTTATTAGATAAGTTTGTAAAAATAAAATAGGAAATTAATAAAATGATGGCGGCTATCGAAAAAGCTAAAGTTAAGTTTACGAAAAAAGTATTGAGAGATTATATATTTCTCACTATTGGTGCGGCAATTATGGGTATTGGTATCGGCGTGTTTTTGATCGATGCTAAAGTTGTTCCTGGTGGTGTAAGTGGTCTGTCTATGGCTATTCACTACCTTTCCGGCTATACAATTCCTGTAGGTCTTCTTATGTGGGGTTTGAATATTCCTCTTTATTTCTGGGGACTTAAAGAATTGGGCAAAAGCTTTGCTTTGCGTACTTTCTTTGCTTTTACTCTAAACTCATTCTTCATAGATTTATTTACAGGTAACTCTTGGATTCCAGGTCTGGGATTTATCAAACTTCAAAATATGGAAGCTATTCAGTATCTTCTCAAAAATGACTTCTTCTTCCTTATTTTGCTTGGCTCAGTGTTTTTGGGTATTGGACTTGGAATTATTTTCAAATTCAAGGGTACTACTGCTGGTTCTGATATCATTGCTTCTATTATGAACAAAAAATGGGGTATCAAACCAGGTTCTGCTATAATTATTATCGACTTCTTTGGTATTACTTTTGCTGGTTTTATTATCGAGTATAAAGGATTAGCCGACGATAAATCTGCATTGACTTTGACTCTTTATGCTCTTTTCCTTTTGTTTGTTTCGAGCAAAATCATCGATTTCATTATTGATGGATTCGACTACGCCAGAGTTGCATATATTATATCAGACAAATTCCAGGAAATTGGTGATGCTATTATGAATGATTTGGAGCGCGGAGCTACTTCAATCAAAACTCGCGGTATCTATAGAAATATAGATAGAGAAATGATAATGACTGTAGTTACAATGAAAGAAATTCCTAAACTTACTGAAAGAATTAAGGAA
>JAUQWR010000145.1 GCA_030835065.1 Candidatus Kapaibacterium sp. | reverse complement strand
AGCTGCCTCAGCGAAATATCCCTGTTCGAGATTTCCAGCGAATTATACGCATTCTCGGCAGAAATATTCGTCCTGATCCGTGCGTTTCCTCCAATGGCAAAAGGCATTCTACACCTCCATGTGTCAAGCAATCATTTCTTGGGGGAAAGATTTGACCGCTTGTCCTCTTTCTTTATTCTACAAAAATTGTTTTTTCGTTTTTAAAAGAACTTTTTTAATTCTTCATTTTTTACAACTAATATGCCAGCTAATCTGCTAAGCATATCGCCTGCTTGCTTTACCGATATTTTTTGCTTGGCTTCTTTTGATGCCAATTATTTATATTTTCTCTTGAAATTTCTGAGCCAATTTGATTTTTTTGTTTTTTATTTCTCCTTATTGTGTTTCATTTCGCCTTGTACTAATGCGGGTTTTCATCGATTTCCTCTCTCGTTTTCTTAGTTTTTTTCGCTTAATCTTCTTATGTTTATTTTTGGTTATGTTTATTCAAATGGCGATTTTTAACCATTCATTATTCTCTTTTTTGCTAATTAATGTTTTTTTCGCTAACTAATTTTTTTCGATTTCTTATTCTATATTTTTACTTCTTACTCGAATTTTTATGCTTAATTTTGTTCATATGGTTAATTGTAACCAACAATAAAATTCTTGTGTAACCTTTTTATGCTAAATTCAGTCTATACATTTATAGAATGTTATTGTTTATTTGGAGTACAAAATGAAAAATCTTATGCTTTTGTTTGTGTTTCTTGCCGCATTTTCTATTTATGCCCAGGAATCAAACATTAAATCTATCAATCTTACTATCTACAACAACAATCTTGGAGTTGTCAAAGAAGTACGCGAATTCGACCTTCAAAAAGGTCAATCAACTATTCAAGTTTCAAACGTCCCTTCCGAAATTATCCCTACTACCGTTCATATCGATTTCGATGGTAGCTTGATCGAACAAAACTATAAGTATGATCTTGTTTCTATGGGAATTGTACTGAATAAATATATTGATAAAGATATTGCATTAGTTACTAAAGACCAACTAATTGAAGGCACTCTCCTCTCAGTCGCCGATCCAAATCTTGTGCTTAGAAGAAAAGATGGTGGCTTGATTATGATACCTGATTATAAAGATTATAGGATTTCTGTTCCTAATCTTCCTAGTGGGCTTATTACTCGCCCTACTTTAGAATGGCTTCTTAATTCAAAAAAATCAGGCAAACAAGATATTGGCATAAGCTATCAAACAAACGGGATTGATTGGCATGCCGAGTATGTGGCTGTTGTTTCAGAAGATGATAAGTATTTGGATATTAATGCATGGATTAATTTAAATAACAACTCAGGTGTCAATTTCGAAAATGCTAATCTTAAATTGATTGCCGGAGATATAAACATAGCTCGCAATTACATTGCTCAGGAAATAAGAGCAGCTGGAAAATACAAATTGGCTATGGCGGATGCTCCTTTGAGCGAAGTATCCGAAAAAGAATTTGCTGATATGCACCTATACGACTATCCCCGCAAAGTGAATATTAAAAATCGTGAATCTAAGCAGCTTTCTCTATTCGAATCTTCAAAAATCAAATTCGATAAGAAATATAAATTTGCAACATGGAATCTCGGCAATTTTGATAACCAAGATATTGCAATTTTTTATGAATTTCTTAACTCTAAAGATAATAATCTTGGCATTCCTTTCCCAAAGGGTACTTTAAGAATGAGCAAAAAAGATGGCAGTTCTGTAATGTTGATTGGCGAAAGTAATATCGACCATACTCCCAAAGACGAAAAGATTAAAATCAATACTGGCAACGCTTTCGATTTGAAAGTCAATGCTGTGCTTGTCAATCAAATTCAACTATCAGACCGTATGTATGAATATGAATTAGAATATACTTTCAAAAACAGAAAAGAAAAAGATAATGTGGAAATTGAATTTGAACAAAACTTGTGGGGTACAGTTGAAATTTTAGAATCCAATATGGATATCAAAAAAGAAGCTGCAGGAAAACTAAAAGCAATTGTTCCAGTTTCAGCCGGTTCAGAAAAGACATTAAAATTCAAAGTAAGAATAAAACATTAATATTTTTAAGAATTTAAATTAAAGGGGCTCAGACAAAAAAAAGTCTGAGCCCCATTTTTTTTACTACAATTGAGCATAATTAATTAGCTGTTTGTAGCTTTTTCGAGTCTCTTCATAATAGCAAAAACAAAAGCAGCAGATACTAAACAGCATCCAATAAATACTGCCCATAATTGCCATAGTTCGAGTTTGCCCCATCCAATACTGCCAACAACCAATAATTTATTGCCAACAGCAGTAGCAAGCAACCAACCTGACTGCATCAGACCTTGGAATCTTGGAGGAGCTACTTTAGAAACGAAAGACAAGCCCATTGGACTTAAGAATAGTTCAGCTATAGTTAATATTAAATATGAGCTTATCAACCAATATGGTGTTACTCTTAAATAATCAGTTAAGCCTTGTGCTTTCACTTCAGCTGGAGATACTAAGTTCATAGAAGCAATAAGAACAATTATAAATCCGATTGAAGCTATAATCATTCCATATCCAATCTTTTTAGGTGTAGTAGGTTCCATATTTTTCTTTGCAAGCATTGCAAAGATACCCATAACTATCGGAGTAAGAGCAACGATAAATAATGGGTTGAATGACTGAAACACTTCAGGTGAAATTGAATTTGAAGCAGAATTTGTTGATACAAAATATGCACACAAGCCCAATCCGGCAACTGCCAATACTGAAGCTACAAGTTTTAATTTACCTTTAATATTTTTATTTGCCAACATAACAACACCTGCAACTGCAGCTATCACAGACAAAATTGAAGGTAAAGTAAAGAATAAATATGTAACACTATCAACAGTTTTTACAATATAGTCTCTTGCAAAAAATGTAAGTGTAAGACCATTTTGATGGAAAGACATCCAGAAGAAAATAACGACTGCAAACACAAGAAGTAATGCAATAACTCTCGGACGTTCCTCCTTATTAGAAATCATAAAAATCCAGGAAGCAAAGCTGATAAACAAGCCGACAGCCAAGCCCAGATTGAAATTATCTAAAGCATATTTGAAAACTAAAGCAGTACCGGCTAATAAACTTAAAGAAACTACTGCACCGATTGTATATTTAGTATTTTCAGGATTTTTCTTTGCTTCAGCATTTTTATCAGCTTTAGCAGGTTTTTCTTTATTAGGAAGGTTTTTATAAAACACTAAATAAACAAGTAAAGAAACAACCATAGAAATAGCTGCAATACCAAATGCGTAGTTATAGCCTTGAGAGAAAATATCTAAATAATTTGTAGCGAAAGCTTTAGCATTTGCTTCATTAACAACAGCCCCGTTTAAGCTTGCTTTATTAGCTAAAGCAATAAAACCATCGAGCTTAGTCAAAGATCCACCAATAACTTGATGACACAAAGCAGGAAGACTGCCATCATGAAGATAACCATTAATAGAAAGCCACCAATTTCTAATGCCAGTAGCTGCAAATGGTGCGAAGAATGCGCCAACGTTTATACCCATATAAAAAAGCATAAAAGCTGAATCTCTTAGCTTTGAATATTTCGGGTCATCATATAATTGACCAACAACAGCTTGCAAATTGCCTTTGAAAAGTCCATTGCCAAATGCAATAGTAAATAAAGCTATTACTGTAAAAGTGAGAGGCATTCCTGGCATAAACAGCAAAATATATCCGGCAAGCATAAATACAATCCCGGTAAGAATTACTAGTTTATACTTTTTGGTAAAATCTGCTACCATACCACCAATCAAGGCTAGGGCATAAATTCCGAAATAAAACCAGCTGTATATATCGCCGGCACTCTCTTCGCTCAAACCATATCGAGTCTGAAGAAAGAGTACTAAAATAGCCATCATTGTATAGAAGCCGAATCGCTCGCCCATATTAGCTATCGATGCAACTAAAAGCCCTTTCGGGTGTCCTTTAAACATTAATCCTCCAATAATTATGGTAAATGGTAAAAATATATATTCAATTATCATTTATCATGTCTGCTCTATGCAGACTTCGAATAATGCGAGGATTAATCCGCGCCGTGCATGTTTTTGAGCAGCCATTTAGACAAGAATTCAAATACAAACAATATTGGAATGATAAATTACCATAGTATGAAAATCTCTCCCAAATTGAAGTAAACGAAATCAAGTATAATCCCGGTGGATGCTTGACTTTCGCACCTGCTGCAGCAATTTCAGCCATACCTAAATATCCTTTTAACTATTCATTTTAATTATATTAACCCAATAAACAACTAATTTACAAAAAATTGTTTTTAAATTTTATTGAAATTTTCATTTCAAATAAAATTTTTTCATAGAAAAATAACTTGTTTTTAATATCTTTTATTCAGCATTTTTGTAATTATATATTATTGGAGATTTTATTTTGAATTTGAAACCTTGGATTGAAGCTACTCGCCCAAAAACTCTTCCGGCTAGTATTATTCCTGTGCTGATTGGTAATGCTGCTGCTTTTGCCGAAAACAAGTTTAATCCGTTTGTTATGCTCATTACTATGTTTTGTGCATTGATGATTCAAATTATCACCAATTATCTTAATGAAGTTTATGATTTCAAAAAAGGTGCTGATACCAAAGACAGGCTTGGTCCGAAACGCCAAGTGGCTTCGGGTGTGATTAGTGTTAAAATGATGTCGATTGTTTCTATTATTCTGATTTTAATTACATTTCTTACCGGGCTTTATCTTGTTGATTATGCCGGTATCGAAATTCTACTTGTCGGTATTCTTTCGCTCTTCTTTGCATTTGCTTATACCGGTGGTCCTTATCCTCTTGCTTATAATGGATTAGGAGAAATTTTTGTTTTCGTTTTCTTTGGTTTAGTTGCTGTTTGCGGATCTTATTATGTGCAAACTCAAAACCTAAACTTATTCATTGTTCTTGCTGCAATACCCGCCGGAATGCTTTCTTCAAATATTCTTGGTGTTAATAATATTAGAGATATTGAAACTGATAAGCTTGCTAATAAGAAAACTCTTGCCGTCAAAATTGGAAAATCAAATGCTATTAAGCTTTTCGAATTCGAAATTGCTTCTGCTTATGCTGCAATTGTAATTTTATCAATTCTATATAATAATTATATACTATTATTGCCATTGCTAACAATTGTCCTTTCGATCAGACTTATTAAAAATGTGAAAACTCTTGTAGGATTGGAGCTAAACAAAGCATTGGCTGCAACTGGCAAATTGCTGCTTATTTTTGGAATATTGCAGTGTATTTCAATGATTATCAGATTTTAAATCACTCAAATATTTTTTTAATTGTCTTAAATCATTTTCTGAATTAATGTGAAAAGTGCAAAAACCTAATTTTTCTGCAGCTATTAGATTTTCTTCGAGATCGTCTATAAATAATGTTTCCTGAGGGATATAATTTGAATTATCGAGCACGAATCTATAGATTTCATTTTTCGGTTTTCGAGCTCCTATCTTATGCGAAAGAAACAAATTATCCATCAAATCTAAAAACTTCGCAGAGCTTTTATAAAAATGTTCAAAGTGAATTTCATTTGTATTACTTAATAATGAAATATTGTATTCTCTTTTTAATTCATTTATTATATCCATAGAATAATCAAACGGCTCAATAAGCAAAGCGTTCCATGCATTAATAATAGCTGAATCATCTGTTACTATATCTAATTCTCTCCTGAGATTGCCAATAAATATTTCTGATGAATATAAACCACTTTCATATTCATCAATCAAGATATTCATCTTGCCCATATCAATCTTTTTATTGGAAATTTTTTTAAACTCAATAATACTCAGCTCATGATTGATTTTAAACAATACATTACCAAAATCGAAAAGCAAATTTTTAATCATTTCAAACTCTTATACTTAAAATCGGACACTTTGCCCTACGTAAAACTTTTTCGGTAGTCGAACCAAAAATCATTTTGTCTAAGCTGCTCCTACCATGAGTACTAATGCAAATCAGATCCACATTATTCTCTTCGGCATAATCAATTATTCTATCCGAAGCTCTTCCAAACAGCACTTCATATTCTGCATTAATGCCATCTTTTTTTAATTCTTCCACAATAGCCTCCAATTGAATTTTACTATTTTGGAGAATTTCATTTTCTATATCCATCAAACTGATTTGCGAAAATCCAAAATCGGTTGGATATAATGATGGTTCGATTACGTGAACTACATAGATTGTGGAATTCATTAATTTGGCTATGGATTTTGCATGTTTTAATGCTTTATCGAACCCTTCAAAAAAATCTGTGGGTACCAAAATATTATTATATGCTTCCATGTTTGCCTCCTTTTTTGTTTTAATCACGGTTCTTTAATATATTTTATTGTTAATTTTATATCATTACTATTTTTTTAGTAGCTTTACTAATATTTTAGTTGCACTACTAAATTTTTAGTAGTATATTTGTATTGTAATTTTTTATTATACTTGGAAATATATCGAATGAAAGAATTGACCAAAGCAGAAGAACAAGTAATGCAAATTCTTTGGAAAAAAGGCGAAGCATTTGTCAAAGAGATTGTTGATGAATTCGAAGATAATAAACCTGCATATACTACTATTGCTACTATACTTAAAATTTTAGAAACTAAAGGCTTTGTGAGCCATCATGAATTTGGAAAAATGTATAAATTCTTTCCTATTATTGACAAAGATGAATATGGTAGAAAATATTTAAATAATTTTGCTAAGAATTATTTCAACTCATCTTTCAAAAAAATTGCTTCTTTCTTTGTTGAAGACAATGAAGTATCTGTCAACGAATTAGAAGAAATCAGAAGAATTATCGATAAAGAAATCAAAAGTAAAAGGGCAGAATAATGGATGATTTATACTCATATTTATGGCAGTCTTCTAGCATGATTATTCTTTGGTTATTACTTTATAAATTATTTTTCAATAAAATAACGTACTTCAAAACCAATAGAATATACCTGCTTATTGGATTATTATTCTCATTTGCCATTCCCTTGCTAAATTTTGAATCAGAACTTGCTTTTACTTTTTCGACTAAGTCAAATGAAAATTTGACAATTAATTATTATAACATTTCTAATACTCAACGCATCGAAAACAATGTTTCTAATTTGATTGAAAAGAGTAGTAGCGAACTGCCAAAAGAACAAAATATCAATTGGGATTATAGTAAAATTATATATATAATATATTTAATCGGACTATCATTATTCTTATTGAAACTTGTTTTTAATGTAACAAAACTTATCAAAAACATCAATTCAAATATTTATAGAAAAGAATCTTATAAAAACATTAAATGTATTATTACAAAAGATAAAATTCCTGCTTTTTCATTTTTAAGAACTATTTACATTTCCGAAAATGATTATACTTCAATTCATTCAACAAATATTTTAGAGCATGAATTAATACATATCAAGCAAAAACATAGTTTAGATTTATTATTAATCGAAACACTAAAACTAATTCTTTGGTTCAATCCTTTACTATATTATTATTCAAAATGTATTAAAGATAATCATGAATTTGAAGTTGATAACACAATCATTCAAAATCATTCAGACAAAAGTTCATATTACA